>SKYG01000342.1 GCA_007128045.1 Bacteroidales bacterium
ACCCAGGTTATTTTCGTAGGTCACCGAAACATCTAGTCTGACATTGCCAGAAGTAACTGCTTTCTTGCCGACCACAAACTGCAATTGATAGAAGGACCCCATAAGCTGTGAAATCATTCTGAATATATCTACAACATCTTCGGCCTGTCGGGTGTAAAAGAAGCGTCCCCCAGTCATTTGTGCAATATAGCTCATTGTATACTCATCCACATTCCCAAGCCCAACCGGATAAACCGGAGTTTGAAGCTGTCCTGACAACTGATTCAAGCTACGCAAACCAACATTCGAGACATTGTCCCAACCATCAGTAAAAGCGATCACTACAGGAACAAACGTATGTTGCCCGATGGTCAGCAGATCTCTAAGTTCGTTCAGTCCGGTGTAAATAGACTGATAGAAAGCAGTGGCAGTTCTCGTAAGTGGGGAATGATCGATAGCATTCATAATGGCGGTGCTATCATTGGTAAATGAATTCATAACCATTACTTCTGTAGAGAATTTGATGATTTGTACATGATCATTGGGCTTCAGCAGTCTGACGAACTCCCTGACGGCTTCTTCCATATGGAAAATATCATCATCGGTCATACTGCCTGAATAATCCATACTAATAACAACGGCCAGGGGGTTATTTTCTTCTTCATAAGACAATTTGAAGTTTTCGTCACACATTGTATCATCACCATAGGCATGATGTAGCCTGAAGTTTACCTTTGAAAGATCTTTCACCTCCATTCCCAACTGATTGGTTACTGATACCGACGCATTTAATAAGGGATCGCCCCGGCCATCAAATTCATTGACAACTCTTGCAATGTTTACAAAAATGGAAGCGGTGATGCTGTCTTCCAAATTGACGTATCTTCTTTGCAACAACAATCCTTCATCCCTGTCGCATGACAAAAATGCTGCAACGAATATGGTTAACGTAAAAAGCAAATAACGCATGGCAGTCATATCTTGTTATACATACTGGAAATAATAATACATACTCAAAAAAAGAAAACCCTGATTCCGGTTGTCAAGCCTGTTCCTTTTCTGCCAGGGAATAGGTCCGACCCCCACCTCATTGGGGGGCCATTGGGTTCCCCATGCAATGTTTTACCTTCAAACGTCCTGGCCTCTAGCAACCAATGACTATAATGAATCCCAACAAAAAAATCGATCTGCTGGTACATATACCCCAATTCCAATTGTGGCCTAAGGCCTGGGCTATACAATAATCGCGTATCGTGCCCTTCCATCAGTCCCCGTGCATTAATGGCCTCAAAGCCGATGGCAATAGATGGAGAAATATACACAGCTTTATATCTTTTTTTCAACAGAAACACTTCTCTTCCTGCTGTAAGCCACAAACCATGAAAAACATAATGACAGTCTCGGCACATAGGAACAAGATACTCTCCCAAATATTCCTGCCTGCCGATGTTATAAGATAACATCAAGTAATTCTTTTCACGGAGTATGGTACCCAGACCAAGCTGTGCCAACTCAACGGGACCCAGGAACATACCCGGGCTCACAAAATAAGTTCTGGAAGAAAACACGGAGTATCGCTTGATACTTTCACAGTAATTATCGGTAAAAGGTTGCTGCGAAACGGCGGCAAGCTCTTTATGAAGACCCCTTTCTCCATTGACCGCGCCGAAAGAAAAGCTTGCTGCGAATACAGAAAAGACAATGAGAGAAAAAAAGGGAAAAAGCTTCATACCATTACAGGTTCATTAACAATGAAACAACTTTGCATTTCCTAAATCATATCACCTTATTCTGGCGATTTTTTAATACTTGCTACGATGTAGTAAATTACACTTCGAATATATGAAATAAATCATAACACAACAACCATCTGGAATAATTTTATTCTTCATGTTCAATCAAGTGAATGATACGATAATTCGAGACAACCGTCGGGTTTAACCAGTCAGAATATATGCTGAATCAACCTTTTTATATGCCAGTGAGATGATATTTGCATAATAATTTGGTGTATATTTGGGCTATGAGCGAGCTACATAAAAAGTATATTGAAGAAACCATTTCCATGGCAACAGCCAATATTGACGAGAATGGTGGCCCATTTGGAGCCATTGTGGTATTAGATGGAGAGATTATCGGCCGGGGAGTAAACAAGGTAACCAGCCATAACGACCCTACCGCCCATGCTGAGGTGATGGCCATACGCGATGCCTGTCAGCAACTCGACACCTTCAAACTTGAAGAAGCTGTGATCTACACGAGTTGTGAACCCTGCCCCATGTGCCTGAGTGCCATCTACTGGGCCAGAATAAAAACGATTTATTATGCAGCACAGAACACCGATGCTGCGAAGGCTGGTTTCGACGATTCATATATCTATGAAGAGATACGCCTTCCCCTCGAGAAGCGCTCCATCCCTGCTATAAGAATAGACCATGATGACGCTTTCAAGCCCTTTCAGACCTGGATATTCATGGAAGGAAAAATTGATTACTGAATCAATGCATTCGATTTCTGGTTGACCTTTTCTGCCAGCGCTTCAACTTGCTCATACAAAGAATGCTCGTTGAGGGTCATGAGATTGCCATTGAGCATCAGCACCTTTCCGCCAACAATAGAGGTGTCGACATCTGCTCCCCTCAGGCTATAAATAATCAAAGAATATATATTGTATATGGGATGGGCATGTGGTTGATCCAGGTTGAGCATGATCATGTCGGCCTGCTTGCCAACCTCAACAGAACCGATCTGATCATCAGCCCTGAGCATCCTGGCACCGCCTATCGTGCCCATCTCCAGCACAGTTCTGGCATCCATCAGGCTTGGGTCGTTGCCATTTAATTTGTGCAGAAACGCCGCTGTACGCATCTCATCAAACAAATCCAGGTCATTATTACTGGCCACTCCGTCTGTACCAATGCCTACCCGTACCCCACGTTGTAACAAGGCTGGAATGGGTGCTACACCACTGGCAAGCTTCATGTTACACTGAGGGTTGTGGGCAACACCAACACGCTTCTCTGCCAATATATCGATATCTTCTTCTGTAAGGTGCACACAGTGCGCTGCAACCATATGCTCATCCAGCACACCAAGATTATCAAGATACTTCACTGGTGTTACCCCATATTCTTTTTGCACCAAATCAAACTCCCACCGCGTTTCAGCAAGGTGTGTATGAAAATGAACCCCATATTTTGCAGCAAGGGAATGACCCTTTCGGTAAATTTCTCCGGCAGATGAATAGTTGGCATGAACAGCAACACCGACGTTGATCCGTGGATGGTAATTGTAGGTTTGTATCATCTCTTCTGTAAACCTGAATCCAAACTCCGGATCCGGACAACCCGGTACAGGAAAATCAATCAAACCATGTGACAGGAAAGCCCTTATACCGGTATTTTCTACCACATCAACCATCTCATCGATATAGTAGTACATATCATTGAACGTCGTGGTACCACTACGCAGCATTTCTGCAACCGCCAGCCTGGTGCCCAACTGAACGGTTTCAGGGTTTATAAAAGCAGACTCGACAGGGAATATGTATTCATACAGCCATTTTTTTAAGGGCATGTCATCAGCATAACCCCTGAAAATGGTCATCGGTGAATGGGTATGGCAGTTGATCAATCCCGGCATCAGCAATTTCTTCGTGCCGTCGAGCACAATAGGTGCCTGGTAAGCCTGCAATATCTCTTTGCTATCCCCAACTGCTATTATCTTGTCAGCCTTGATGGCAACACCTCCTGAAGGGATTACCCGAAAAGATGAATCCATGGTCACTACCAAGGCATTTGTGATAATTATATCAGCGTCCTTTACAACAGAATTTTCAGGATAAGAAGCCATATATAAAGATTGTTTGTGACAATATTGCCGTTGCACACGATATTACATGTCCAAAAGTAACAAAAAATATGGTTGAATTGTTGAGTTGTTGAATTGTTGAATTGTTTTTGTAAGGATAGGATTTAGTCAGTACTGTTGATTTGTTGATTTGTTGAGTTGTTGATTTGTTGATTTGTTGATTTGTTTGGATGACAGGTGCACCCTACAAGAGGTTATTCAATGGTTTTACAGGCCAAAGTTAACATAGTATATGCAAATTTTTTGTTACTTTAGAGCATTGAAATTGCCACAACACATTTTGACTTTCAAACTTTCAGACATTCAGACTTTCAGACATTCAGACTTTCAGACATTCAGACTTTCAGACTTTCAGACAAATTATAAATCTATGATAGAGAAAATAAGAGACACTGCCGGCTATTTGGCAGATAAGACCGGTTTTAAACCCGAAGCAGCAATTATTCTCGGATCCGGTTTGGGTGGCCTTGTAAATGCCATTGATGTAAGGCATCGGATAGATTACGGACAAATTCCCAACTTTCCTACCTCTACGGTAGAAGGTCATGCCGGAAAGCTGATCTTCGGATTGCTGGAGGGGAAAGAGGTCGTTGCCATGCAAGGACGTTTTCATTATTATGAAGGATATACTATGCAGCAAGTAACCTTTCCCGTGCGTGTCATGAAGCTGCTTGGGATAAAGACCATGTTCCTGTCGAATGCTGCCGGAGGGCTTAACCCCTCATTTGAGGTGGGAGACCTGATGATCATCCGCGACCATATAAACATGTTTCCTGAAAATCCTCTACGCGGAGCAAACATCGATGAGCTGGGCCCCCGGTTTCCGGAAATGGGTGAAACATACAGCAGGCATCTTATCAGTAAGGCCAGACGTATTGCCGTAGAAAACCATATCAAAGCCCAGTCGGGCGTCTACATCGGCAGCCCCGGCCCAACCCTGGAAACGCCTGCCGAGTACAGGATGTTCAGGATACTGGGAGCTGATGCCACCGGCATGTCGACAGTGCCCGAAGTGATCGTTGCCCGCCATATGGACATCACCTGCTTTGGCATTTCAGTAATTACCAATCTTACTGAAGCATCCAGGATGGAAAAACCCACCACCCACGATGAAGTACAAAATGTGGCTGAACAGGCCGAGCCGAACATGACACTGATCTTTAGAGAGCTGATTAAAGGCTTATAGAACCACCAGAACAAACCCAAGCTGCAAGAATTAACTTTTTTGTAGTTCAGAAAATAGTGCCTCAATCAAACAAGCTCAGTGTCTTTCTGATCTCTTTCACCTCCTCCTGTAGCTTGTTGATCTGGCCGGCCATCTGCACATTCGGAGTATTGGCTTCAGGCAGTTCACTGCTGATATAATTAACAAACTTCCACACCTCGCGGATGTCATTCACGTGCACCTCATAAGGTTCATATAAGGTGTTCAGTGAGTGTAACCGCAGCTTGCCTTCTGTGCTGATCAGGTTTTCCACCACCTTGAAAACCACCCCGTCGTCGAGCGTATGAATCACATAAGGGTGACGGTCTTGTATCAGGTTCCAGTTCTGCAGAAATTCACAAACCACCCATGAGCCTTCAGGAATGGGCAGCATGCTGTCGCCGGAGATCTGAAAGCTGCGGTATTTCTTTTGCTTCGATAAGAAAGGCATCTGAAAGGTGGGAAGAACCTTTATGAACTCCGGATCAGCAAAGCCCGTCCGGTAACCAGCCTTCGCCGTCTCCGACACCATCTCAATGTTCTCCTCATTTTTATCGTCTACCGTTGTGGCCAAAACCCGCAGTTTCGTACCAGTAAGGTATACATCGTAGCCACGTTCCAACTGCCGGAGCTGGCTCTCTGCCATCGTTGTCAGGTCAGTCTTTAGCAGGGTGTCAACAGATACATTAAAGTATCTGGAAAAAGCGACCAGGGACTCCAGCCCGGGTTGCGCCACCCCGTTCTCATAGCCACTCAGGGTCGGCCGCTTCATATCCAACGCAAAGGCTATATCCTCCTGGGTACGGCCCCGGCGCTTGCGTAATAGTTTGATGTTTGTTCCGAAATAGTTCATAGGGAATTGTGAATTGTGAATTGTGAATTGTGAATTGTGAATTGCGGGTTGTGGGTTTATGTTGCATAGCACCTGTCATCTCGAACGAAGTGAGAGATCCCCTACAGACAGAGGTTACCAGGTTAACAATTCAACAACTCAACAATTCAACTTTTTTTGGTTATATTATAACCATTATTTTGATCATTTACTAATCAAAGATACACAATTATTTTGATTTAAACAAAAAGATGCGGGTTCTTTAACCGCAGAGAACACAGAGTGATTCACAGAGGAACGCTGTATAGACAGGGCTTGACCTGTACATAAAGGGTTACCGGGTTACCGGGTTGCCAGGTTACCGGGTTACCGGGTTGCCAGGTTACCGGGTTACCGGGTTACCGGGTTACCAGGTTGCCAGGTTTAACAAATCAACAGATCAACAAATCAACAAATCAACAGTATTAAACGTGTTTGAACGAACCATCATACATCTAGACCAGGACACTTTCTTTGTGTCTGTAGAGCGCTTACAGAACAGCCGTTTGATTGGCAAGCCAGTGATCATCGGAGGCTTGGGCGACCGCGGGGTGGTGGCGGGATGCAGCTATGAGGCCCGGCAGTTTGGGGTGCACTCGGCCATGCCTATGAAGCTGGCACGCAACTTATGCCAGGAGGCCATCTTTATCCGTGGCGACATGCAGACCTACAGCAAGTACTCCAACATGGTAACAGATATTATTGCAGAGCAAGCACCGGTGTTTGAGAAGGCGTCTATTGATGAGCACTACCTGGACATCACGGGCATGGATCGCTTCTTTGGTTGTGAGAAGTGGGCTTCCGGGCTGCGTCAAACCCTGATCAAAGAAACAGGCTTGCCCATCTCGATGGGCATGTCGCGCAACAAGACCGTATCAAAGATTGCCACCGGTGAGGCCAAGCCGAATGGGCAGTTGCAGGTTCAGCCAACGCTGATACATGATTTCCTGGATCCTTTATCTATCCGCAAGATCCCGATGATCGGAGCAAAGACCTATCATACCCTGCGCACCATGGGTATCGCCACCGTCAAGACCCTGCGCCAGATACCACAGGAGGTCATGGAGAAGATGATGGGCAAGAACGGGCTGTTGATATGGGAGCGGGCCAACGGCATCGACAACAGCCCGGTACAGACATGGAGCCAGCATAAGTCGATCAGCACGGAGACGACCTTCGAAACAGATACCATTGATATCATACACATAAACCAGTTACTGGCAGGTATGTGCGAGCAGTTGGCATTCAGGCTGCGAAAAAAGCAACAGCTCACAGGCTGTGTCACCATCAAGATTCGTTATGCCAATTTCGACACCCACAACCTGCAGCAAACCATCCCATATACATCATTTGATCACATACTGATACCGGTATGCAGGGAACTGTTCAGAAGGCTATACACCCGGCGCATGCTCATCCGCCTGGTAGGCATACAGTTTAGCCGCCTGGTAAGGGGTGTGCAGCAGCTAAACATGTTCGAAGAAACTCCCGAACTAATCAACCTCTATCAGGCCATCGACCGCATGCGCAACAAACACGGCAGCAACATCATACACAGAGCCCTAACCAGCACTAATCCCAACCACAAACCATAAACCTTAAACCTTAAACCATAAACCAACAATGTTCACCAGTCATACATACTACAGCCTCCGTTACGGCACCATGTCGCCTGAACAGCTTGTGACGCTTGCAAAGAAACACGGGATAGAACAGTTGGCATTGGCCGATATCAACAATGTCACGGCCATGCCGGAGTTTGTCAGGCTGTGCCGCCAGCACGGCATCAGGCCGGTAGCGGGGATAGAGTTCCGGAAGGGCCATCAGCTGTTATACATTGTGCTGGCCCGCAACCCTGAGGGGTTCACCAGCATGAACCGGTTTCTGAGCCATCATAACCTTGGAGGCATTCCCCTTCCAGGCCGCTATCCTGTATGTGAGAACACCCTGGTCATATACCCCTTCAACCGGCTGGGGCCTGACTTTGGAACCCATCAAGGCAAACAGCCGGAAGAGGCTACGGGCAACGCCAATGTGTTCGCGGGCATACGGCCTGATGATCTTACACGCTTGTTGACATCGCCCTGGCGGCATCACCCTGAGAAACTGCTTGCCCTATACCCCATCACCTTCGCCAGCAAATCTGATTATGAGTTACACCGCTACCTGCGTGCTATCGACCACAACATCGTGCTGAGCCGGCTACAACCCCACCAGATGGCCAGTCCGCAGGAAGTATTGACAGACCGGCAAACAGCCTTTCGCCTGTACGAATGTTTCCCACAGCTACCCGTTAACACCGAGGCACTGTTCGGACAATGTGAGATGGACTTTGACTTCACGACGCCGAAAAACAAGAAGACCTTTACAGGTCATCCGTCCGACGACAGGGCGCTGCTGCACAAGCTGGCGATCGACGGCCTCGGATACCGCTATGAAAGCAACAACAAAGAAGCTACCAGGCGGGTACTGCATGAGTTGGATATCATCGACAAGCTGGGGTTCTCATCCTATTTTCTGATCACCTGGGACATTATCCGCTATTCCATGTCGCGCGGATTCTATCATGTAGGCCGCGGCAGCGGCGCCAACAGCATCGTAGCCTATTGCCTGCGCATCACCAACGTAGACCCCATAGAGCTTGACCTGTACTTCGAACGTTTTATCAACCCCAAACGGTCAACACCACCCGATTTCGACATCGACTACTCGTGGAAGGATCGCGACCAGGTGCTTGACTACATCTTCAAGCGCTATGGTCATGAGCATACGGCACTGCTTGGTACCATATCCACATTCCGTGACCGCTCCATGATCAGGGAGCTGGGCAAGGTCGTGGGGCTCCCTAAAGCAGAGCTCGACATCCTGGTAAGACAGCATGAAACACACCAGAATCCAGATGGGCCAACCCGGAAAATAATCGAGTTGTCTGCCCGGCTTGCCGACTTCCCCAACATGCGAAGCATTCACGCGGGAGGAGTCCTTATATCAGAGAAACCCATCTGGAGCTATTCGGCCCTCGACCTGCCTCCCAAAGGGCTGCCTGTTGTGCAATGGGACATGGTTGTGGCGGAAGAGTTAAGCTTTGAGAAAATCGATATCCTGAGTCAACGCGGCATAGGGCATATCAACGATTGTACACAGATCGTAAAACAAAACCGGGGCATCACCATCGACGTTCACCAGGTAGAACGCTTTAAAGAAGACGATAAGGTAAGGGCGTTGTTACGGTCGGGCGAAACGACAGGATGCTTTTATGTAGAAAGCCCTGCCATGCGTGGCCTGCTCAAGAAGCTTCGCTGCGACAACTACATCAGCCTGGTAGCGGCAAGTTCTATCATACGCCCCGGGGTGTCACGCTCCGGCATGATGCGTGCCTACATCGAACGCTTTCACCATCCTGAAAAGATAGAATACCTGCATCCGGTTATGGAGCAGCAGTTAAAAGAAACCTATGGTGTAATGGTGTACCAGGAGGATGTGATCAAGGTATGTCATCATTTCGCGGGGCTTGACCTGGCCGATGCCGATGTGTTGCGGCGCGCCATGAGCGGCAAATACCGGTCAAAGAAAGAGATGCAGCGGATCGTTGACCGCTTTTTCAGCAATTGCAGGGAAAAAGGATATCCGGATAAGCTTACCAGGGAGGTGTGGAGACAAATAGAGTCTTTTGCAGGGTATTCATTTTCAAAGGCCCACTCCGCATCTTTTGCGGTAGAAAGCTACCAGAGTCTCTTCTTAAAAGCTTATTACCCGCTCGAGTTCATGACAGCCGTAGTGAACAATTTCGGCGGCTTTTACCGCAGCGAAGTGTATTTCAATGAAGCCCGTCGACTAGGGGCGAACATTCAACTGCCCTGCGTAAACAACAGCCAGCAGGTAACCACCATCACAGGGAATGACATCTTTATCGGCTTTGTCCACATCCAAAACCTGGAACACAAACTTGCCGAAAAGATATGTATGCTCAGGGAGCAGGAGGGGCTCTTCACCAGTCTCGACAACTTCACCGGGCGTACCGGAGCCTCTCTCGAACAACTGCTTATCCTGATACGCCTCAATGCCTTCAGGTTTACCGGAATACCAAAGGCCCAGCTCATGTGGATGGCACACCTGCTTACGGGGAAGAAGCCAGACAGAAACCCTGGCTTGTTTTCCATGCCTGTCAGCAAATTCAAGCTTCCGGAACCTGAATCCGATCCGGTACAAGACGCCTATGATGAGATGGAGTTGCTCGGGTACTGTGTAAGCATGAGCCCCTTTGACCTGCTACAAACAGCTTTCAGAGGTGAGATCAGGGCCAGGGATATGCTTCATTATACAGGAAAAACAGTCCGTATGCTGGGATGGCTCGTTGCAATCAAGTATGTACGTACAATCAGGAAGGAAACGATGCATTTCGGATGCTTCATCGATAATCAGGGAGATTTTTTCGACACCGTACATTTCCCCCAGACATCCAAAGCCTACCCTTTCCGGGGTAATGGCGTATACTTGCTTAAAGGGGTAATTAACGAAGAATTCGGCTTCCCTTCACTCACAGCAGAAAAGATGGCCCGGCTGCCACTACGCCCCGACCCGCGCAGCTGACAAACCGGGTGATCCGTCATATCATGTCGGGCGGTAACGATTAGGCTTGTGCCGTCGGACCACCAAGATTCATGGGCAATCCAGGATTGCCAGAATCTTTTATGGGCCCATGTACCGATTCAAACTTTCCGAGGTTTTCCTGCAAGGCCTTCATCAACCGTTTGGCATGTTGAGGTGTAAGAATGATACGCGACTTCACCTTTGCTTTAGGCACGCCAGGCATCAAACGAACAAAATCGACAACAAACTCTGTGTTCGAATGAGTGATGATGGCCAGATTGGAATATACCCCATCGGCTACTTCTTCACCAAGTTCAATATTTATTTGATTATCGGGCTTTTGTTTTTCAGACATGCTACAGTTTTTTTGTGTTTACTAAGGTTCTACAGATACCGACTTGGCTTTGGAAGCCATTAACATATCGTATTCTTCCAAAGAGCCCACGATAATATTTTCGTACTCCCGCAATCCGGTTCCGGCAGGAATCAGATGTCCTACAATGACATTCTCTTTTAGTCCGTTCAGTCCATCACGTTTTGCATTGACAGCAGCATCGGTCAGCACCTTGGTAGTTTCCTGGAAGGAAGCTGCGGAGATAAAGCTCTTGGTTTGCAGTGAAGCCTTCGTAATACCTTGTAACTGCTGACGTGCAGTGGCGCCATTGGCATCACGGGCTGTGACCAGGGCCTTATCACGCCGACGAAGCAGCGAGTTCTCATCGCGTAGCTTCCTGGCAGTGATGATCTGCCCGGGCTTCAGGTTGGATTCACCAGCATCGACAACCACCTTCTTCCCAAATATTGAGTCGTTCTCCTCCATAAACTCAACCTTATTCACGATCTCATTTTCCAGGAATCTGGTATCACCCGGATCATCTATGGTAACCTTGCGCATCATCTGACGCACGATGATCTCAAAATGCTTGTCATTGATCTTCACGCCCTGCATACGATACACCTCCTGAACCTCATTCACAATATATTCCTGTACAGCCGTAGGGCCTTTGATGGCCAGGATGTCGGCCGGAGTGATCGGCCCGTCGGAAAGTGGCGTGCCAGCTTTCACAAAGTCATTCTCCTGGGCCAGAATCTGCTTGCTAAGTGCTACCAGATAGCGTTTCTCATCGCCGGTTTTTGATGTAATGATCACTTCACGGTTACCCCGTTTGATCTTCTTACCGAAAGACACAACACCATCTATCTCAGATACAACGGCAGGATCAGAAGGATTTCGTGCTTCAAACAACTCAGTGATCCGGGGCAAACCACCTGTTATATCGCCAGATTTTCCGACAGCTCTCGGGATCTTCGCAATGGTCGAACCGGAAACAAGCTCCTTGCCTTCGGGTACCACGATGTGAGCACCAACAGGCATGTCATACAACCGTACTTCTTCGCCATTGGCATCGATAATGCTGATTGACGGGTTTCTGGTCTTATCCTTGGTTTCTATGATCACCTTTTCGTAGTATCCGGTTTGTTCATCTGAATCAGTACGGTATGTAGTACCTTCAATCATGTTGTTGAAAACAACTTTACCGGTAACGTCAGAGATGATCACAGCATTATACGGATCCCACTCACAGATCAGATCACCACTAACGACCTCCTGGCCGTTCTGATAATACAGGTTGGCACCATACGGAATGTTCTGACTTGTCAATACCATCCTGGTATTTTTGTCGACGATGCGCATCTCGGCAGACCTTCCGATTACAACGAAATAGTCTCTCCCTTCAAGGCTTGTAAATGGAACTGACCGTAGCTCATCGATCTCCAGGATACCACCATATTTTGCATTGATCTTCGATGCAGTGGCAATATTCGATGCCGTACCACCTACGTGGAAGGTACGCAGGGTAAGCTGTGTGCCGGGCTCACCGATCGACTGCGCAGCGATAACACCCACAGCTTCTCCTTTTTGAACCATTCTTCCCGTGGCCAGGTTGCGGCCATAGCATTTGCCACATACGCCATGCTTGGACTCGCAGGTAAGCACCGATCTGATCTCAACTGCTTCAATCGGGGAGTCCTCAATTAGTTGCGATATCTCTTCAGTAAGCTCTTCACCGGCTTCAATGATCAGTTTACCTGTTGTAGGATGGTAAATATCGAGTAATGAAGTACGGCCTAAGATACGATCATACAGCGTCTCTACAGTTTCTTCATTGTTTTTTAGTGCAGTAGCGGTCAAGCCCCTCAAGGTACCACAATCTGATTCATTAATAATCACATCCTGTGATACGTCGACCAGACGCCTGGTAAGGTAACCGGCATCAGCTGTCTTAAGAGCGGTATCAGCCAAACCTTTACGGGCACCGTGAGTGGAGATAAAGTACTCCAATACAGACAGTCCTTCCTTAAAGTTCGACAAGATGGGGTTCTCAATAATCTCACCCCCTTTGGCACCAGATTTCTGTGGTTTAGCCATCAGCCCCCTCATACCGGAAAGCTGCCTGATCTGTTCCTTAGAACCCCTGGCACCTGAATCGAGCATCATGAATACCGGGTTAAAGCCTTGGTTATCAGCTGTCGTTTGGTCGATCAGTACTTTGGTAAGTTTTGCATTGGTATGTGTCCAGATGTCAATGATCTGGTTATACCGTTCGTTGTTGGTAATAAAGCCCATGCTATAGTTGCCACGCACCTCTTCTACCTGTTCGTCAGCCTGGTCTATCAGAATTTTCTTCTCTTCAGGCACCAGGATGTCTCCCAGGTTAAATGACAGGCCTCCACGAAATGCCATGGTAAAGCCGAGGTCTTTGATATCATCAAGAAACTTAGAGGTTCTTGAAATACCAGTAACCTTCATAATGCCTCCAATGATATCCCGCAGGGCTTTTTTCGTAAGAAGCTGGTTGATGTATCCGTACTCTTCCGGAATAACCTGGTTAAATAACACCCTTCCAACAGTTGTTTCAATAACCCGGTATATCAGCTTATCATTTTCCCTCACCTTGACCCGCACTTTTATGACAGCATGCAGGTTGGCAGCGCCTTCATTATGAGCAATGATGACCTCTTCAGGCCCGTAAAATGTCAGGCCTTCCCCTTTTACCGGATGTTCCGGAGTGCTTATTCTATGCTTTGTCATATAATAAAGCCCAAGTACCATATCCTGGGATGGGACAGCAATAGGCGCACCATTGGCAGGGTTCAGGATGTTATGTGAAGCCAGCATAAGCAGCTGTGCCTCCAGGATGGCAGCATTTCCCAAAGGAAGGTGCACCGCCATCTGGTCACCGTCAAAGTCGGCATTAAAGGCCGTACATACCAACGGGTGAAGCTGAATGGCTTTGCCTTCGATCAGCTTTGGCTGAAAAGCCTGTATACCCAGACGGTGAAGCGTGGGAGCCCTGTTAAGAAGAACAGGATGCCCTTTAAGCACATTCTCCAGAATATCCCATACTACAGGATCTTTTCTGTCTACAATTTTTTTGGCAGATTTGACCGTTTTCACGATCCCCCGCTCCAGCATCTTTCTGATGATAAAAGGTTTAAACAACTCTGATGCCATTTCTTTGGGAATACCACACTCATGCAGCTTCAACTCAGGCCCAACAACGATTACTGACCTGGCTGAATAGTCGACACGCTTACCGAGCAGATTCTGCCTGAACCGGCCCTGCTTACCCTTCAAGCTATCACTCAACGACTTAAGAGGTCTGTTCGACTCTGTCTTTACAGCATTCGTCTTTCTGGAGTTGTCAAAGAGTGAATCAACAGCCTCCTGCAGCATCCTCTTTTCGTTTCTCAGGATAACATCAGGTGCTTTTATCTCAATAAGTCTCTTCAGCCGGTTATTGCGGATGATCACCCTGCGGTAAAGGTCATTCAGGTCACTGGTGGCAAATCGTCCTCCATCAAGAGGAACCAAAGGCCGCAGTTCGGGTGGAATTACCGGAACAACGTCAACGATCATCCATGCAGGTTTGTTTTCGATAGACAGCTGAGAATCGCGGAACGCCTCGACTACCTGCAGGCGCTTTAATGCATCCGCTTTGCGTTGTTGTGATGTTTCGGTGTCGGCCTTATGACGCAGGTCATAGGATAGCTGATCCAAATCCAGACGGGATAAAATATCTTTCAGAGCTTCTGCTCCCATTCTGGCAATAAATTTGTTCGGGTCTGTATCCTCCAGCAACTGATTCTCTTTGGGAAGGGTCTCCAGGATGGTAAAATATTCCTCCTCTGTAAGAAAATCCAGGTAGTTCAACTCACCAAACAGTACACCAGCGTTGATCACCACATAGCGTTCATAATAGATGATCTGGTCAAGTTTCTTTGAAGGCAGGCCTAAAAGGTATCCGATCTTGTTCGGCAAGGAACGGAAGAACCAAATGTGAGCAACGGGTACCACCAATTTTATGTGTCCCATTCGCTCACGGCGAACCTTCTTCTCTGTTACTTCGACACCACAACGGTCGCACACGATACCTTTGTACCGGATGCGTTTATATTTCCCACAATGACATTCCCAATCCTTAACAGGACCAAATATCCGCTCACAAAACAAACCATCTCTTTCAGGCTTATAAGTGCGGTAATTGATGGTTTCTGGCTTCAGCACTTCTCCGTGAGACCTTTCCAGAACTGATTCCGGAGATGCCAGGCTGATGGTAATGCTGGAGAAATTGCTTTTTACGTTCGATTCTTTTCTGAAAGCCATATATTAAATGTTGTTTAATAACATATTATAAAAAGGGGCACAGGTAACCTAGTCGAATTTGATGTTCAGACCAAGCCCCCTTAATTCGTGAACAAGCACGTTGAAAGACTCGGGCACGCCCGGGGTAGGCATATTGTCGCCCTTCACGATGGCCTCATAAGCTTTGGCACGCCCCATTACGTCATCCGATTTGACGGTAAGAATTTCCTGAAGGATATTGGCGGCACCAAATGCTTCAAGTGCCCAGACTTCCATTTCTCCAAATCTCTGACCACCAAATTGTGCTTTACCACCAAGAGGTTGCTGGGTTATCAGAGAGTACGGACCAATAGACCTGGCATGCATTTTGTCATCGACCATATGTCCCAGCTTAAGCATGTATATAACACCAACTGTAGCGGGCTGGTCAAACCGTTGGCCTGTACCACCATCATATAGATATACCTTTCCATTTTCCGGCAGTCCGGCTTGCACCATGTATTCATTGATCTGACTTACCATGGCGCCGTCGAAAATGGGGCTGGCAAACGTCATACCCAGCTTCTGTCCGGCCCACCCAAGTACAGTTTCATAGATCTGTCCCAGGTTCATCCTCGAAGGAACACCCAGAGGGTTCAACACAATGTCGACAGGGGTGCCATCTTCTAAAAATGGCATATCTTCTTCTCTTACAATCCGGGCAACAATACCTTTGTTACCATGGCGACCCGCCATCTTGTCACCAACTTTAAGTTTACGCTTTTTAGCCAAATACACCTTGGCCAGCTGAACGATCCCTGCGGGTAACTCATCACCAACCGTGGAAGTAAACTTCTTCCGGTTATAGATCCCGAGCAAGTCTTTGTATTTGATGGAGTAGTTATGGAGAAGTTCCTTGATCAAGTCATTCTTTGCATGATCCGTAGTCCAGTTATTCGGGTTTATGATGGCATAATCCAATCCATGAAGGATTTTCTGGGTAAACTTAGTGCCTTTGGGCACAACAACCTCTTTAAGGCTGTTCATCACACCCTGTGATGACTTCCCACTCACCAGAACGATCAGTTTATCAACCAGTCGGGTACGCAACTCATTGGTTTCTTTCTTGAACTCGTCGTCAAGTTTTTCCAGGAATGCCTTCTCTTTGGTCTTGGCCTTCCTGTCTTTTATGATCCGTGAGAATAATTTTTTATCGATGATAACTCCTTTTGTTGACGGAGGTGCTTTCAGGGAGGCATCTTTTACATCACCGGCTTTGTCGCCGAATATAGCCCGTAGCAACTTCTCCTCAGGTGTTGGGTCAGTTTCTCCTTTGGGTGTGATCTTTCCAATCAGGATGTCACCTTCATTCACTTCGGCACCAATCCGTATCAATCCATTCTCATCGAGGTCTTTAATGGCTTCTGCACTTACATTGGGAATATCGCTTGTAAGCTCTTCCGCTCCTCGTTTGGTGTCACGTACATCCAAAGAGAATTCTTCAATGTGGATAGAGGTGAATACGTCTTCCCTTACGATCTTTTCTGAAACAACGATGGCATCTTCAAAGTTGTATCCCTTCCAGGGCATAAAAGCCACTTTCAGGTTACGACCGATGGCAAGCTCACCACCTTTGGTGGCATAGCCCTCAGAAAGCAATTGACCAGCTTTCACCTTTTGACCTTTTTTAACGATAGGCTTCAGGTTGATACAAGTGCTTTGATTGGTTTTGCTGAACTTGATGAGCTTATATACCCTCACATCTTCTTCAAAGCTCACCAGACGTTCGTCGTCATTTCTGGAATACCGTATCCTGATCTCATTAGCATCCACGTACTCAACCACGCCATCTCCTTCGGCATTGAGCAATACGCGCGAGTCGGTAGCTACTTTCTTCTCCAGGCCTGTTCCGACAATCGGAGCTTCCGGATTGATAAGCGGAACAGCTTGCCGCATCATGTTACTACCCATCAGTGCCCTGTTGGCATCATCATGCTCAAGGAAAGGAATTAATGAGGCAGCGATGGAAGCGATCTGGTTGGGACCAACATCCATCAGATCTATCCTTTCGGGCTCTACGATAGGATAGTCGGCCTGGTACCTGACCTTGATCCTGTCTTCTGAAAACCTTCCATCATTTTGTATCGGCACATTAGCCTGGCTGATAATCTGGGTTTCCTCTTCTTCGGCCGACAGGTACACCGGGCCTGCAGAAAAGTTTACTTTCCCGTTGTCTACCTTAAAATAGGGTGTTTCAATGAATCCAAGATCATTAACCTTTGCGTATACACAAAGGGAAGAAATCAAGCCGATATTTGGCCCTTCAGGTGTTTCTATCGTACATAAACGTCCATAGTGCGTAAAATGGACGTCGCGCACTTCAAAGCCAGCCCTTTCACGCGACAAGCCACCCGGTCCGAGGGCTGACATTCTGCGCTTATGGGTCAGTTCCGCCAATGGGTTGGTTTGATCCATAAACTGAGAAAGCTGGTTGGTGCCAAAGAATGAGTTTATAACTGAGGAAAGTGTTTTGGCATTGATCAGATCAGTAGGTGCAAACACCTCATTATCACGAACATTCATCCGTTCACGGATGGTTCTTGCCATTCTGGCCAAGCCAACACCAAACTGTGAAAACAGCTGTTCTCCAACTGTTCTTACCCTACGGTTACTCAAGTGGTCAATATCATCCACATCAGCCTTTGCATTAACAAGCTCTATCAGGTATTTAACGATGTAGATAATGTCTTCTTTGGTCAACACCCTGACATCCATAGGGGTGTTGAGGTTAAGCTTTTTGTTGATCCTGTAACGGCCAACATCGCCAAGGTCATACCTTTTGTCAGAGAAGAACAACTTCTCGATCATGCCCCTGGCTGTTTCATCATCGGGAGGATCGGCATTGCGAAGCAAGCGATAGATAAACTCTACGGCTTCCTTTTCTGAGTTGGTGGTATCTTTCTGCAGGGTATTGTAAACCAATGCAAAGTCGCTCAGGTTTATGCCTTCCTTGTGTAATATGACATTTTTTACCGACGCATCAATAATCATGTCGATGTGTTCATTCTCCAGTATAGTTTCCCGGTCGATGATCACTTCAGTACGCTCTATGGAAACGACTTCACCGGTATCTTCATCTACGAAATCCTCGACCCATGATCTGAGAACACGGGCGGCAAGTTTTCTGCCTATATATTTTTTGAGACCGGTTTTACTTACTTTTACTTCATCTGCCAGGTCAAATATTTCGAGAATATCCTTATCGCTTTCAAAGCCAATTGCGCGAAGCAATGTTGTTACAGGAAGTTTCTTTTTGCGGTCGATGTATGCATACATGACATTGTTGATGTCGGTTGCAAACTCAATCCACGATCCTTTGAAAGGGATGATCCTGGCGCTATACAACTGTGTACCATTGGCGTGTACGCTGGTACCGAAGAAAACGCCCGGAGACCTGTGAAGTTGAGAAACGACCACGCGTTCTGCTCCATTGATAACGAATGTACCACGTGGAGTCATGTACGGTATGGTACCCAGGTAAACATCCTGAATGATGGTTTCAAAATCTTCGTGTTCAGGGTCGGTACAGTACAGCTTTAGTTTAGCCTTTAGTGGAACGCTATACGTCAGCCCCCTTTCAATGCATTCCTGAATAGAATATTTGGGGGGGTCGATGAAATAGTCGAGGAACTCAAGCACAAAATTATTTCGTGCATCGGAAATAGGAAAATTCTCACTAAAGACTTTGAACAGTCCTTCGTTCTTTCTGTTTTCGGGAGTTGTTTCCAACTGGAAAAAGTCCTGAAAGGACTTCACCTGGATCTCAAGGAAATCGGGATACTCAAAATGATTTGTTACTGTGGCAAAGCTTATCCTGTTTCCGGTGGTGTTTTTTGCTGTCAAGGTTTGAAAGTTTGTAGTTACTAAAAACAAATAATGAAAGAAACAAATAAACAGCAATAAAGATTAGACTTCCACATCGAATCAAGGTATTCGGCAGAAGTCTAATCTCCAGAGACTTACAGTCTGGTTTATTTTATTTCAACCTCTGCGCCTGCTTCATCGAGCTGTTTTTTCAATGATTCGGCTTCGTCTTTTGTAACCCCTTCTTTAATGGCTTTTGGAGCTGAGTCAACCAGCTCTTTTGCCTCCTTCAGTCCAAGGCTGGTAAGTTCTTTTACCAGTTTTACAACTGCCAGTTTTGAAGGGCCGGCAGCCTTGAGGATTACATCAAATTGAGTTTGTTCTTCTTCAGCTGCAGCGCCTTCACCACTTGCAGCGGCAACTGCTACAGGTGCAGCGGCTGCAGGTTCAATGCCGTATTCATCCTTAAGTATTTGTGCCAATTCATTAACCTCTTTTACTGTAAGATTAACCAATTGTTCTGCAAAAGCTTTTAAATCTGCCATTTTTATTCTTGTTTTAAATTTGGTTTACTGTGATTGATTTAATAAGATTAATTTTCTTTCTCTGATAAGGTCTTAACCACGCCAGCGAGAATGCTTCCACCCGATTGAAGGGCAGAGATCACATTCTTAGCAGGTGATTGCAGCAGTCCTATCAGATCACCCAACAATTCTTCTTTGGATTTAATATTGCTAAGAGCTTCCAGTTGGTTATCACCAATGAAGAAAGCTTCCTGAATATAAGCACCCTTAACAATGGGTTTAGGGCTGGTTTTTCGGAATTCCTTTATCAGTCTGGCCGGAACGTTACCAGTATCGGCAAACATAATGGAGGTAGCGCCTTTCAACACATTATAAAGTGGTTCAAAGTCTTTTTCGCTCTTTTCCATAGCTTTTCTCAGCAAGGTATTCTTTACAACC
Organism: Bacteroidales bacterium; assembly: GCA_007128045.1. Classification (GTDB taxonomy): domain Bacteria; phylum Bacteroidota; class Bacteroidia; order Bacteroidales; family UBA7960; genus SKYG01. The sequence continues at coordinate 19,968 of SKYG01000342.1, forward strand.
TGTAAAGAAACGTTCCTTCTGAAACAAAGCCTTCTAAGTTTGTTGATGGTTTCAACATTCAAGTCAGAAGTATCAGTCAGATAAAAGAAATCACCGTTTTTCAGCTTCTCGGTGAGCGACTCAATAATCTGATATTTTTCTTCTTTTTTCATTCGATTATTTTTGATTAAATCGGTTGAATACAATCCATGAAAGTAAACAGTGACTGTTTATCTTCTGGTTTATACTGTCACTGATTTGGTTTCTACCTCTACGCCAGGGCTCATGGTACTTGACAGGAAAATGCTTTTCACATAGGTACCTTTTGCAGCGGCAGGTTTCAACCGGTTAATGGTCTGGATGAGTTCTTTGGCATTCTCTACGATTTTATTGGTTTCGAAAGACACCTTACCAATAGAGGCATGTACAATACCAAATTTGTCAACTTTGAAATCGATCTTACCACCTTTAACATCCTGTACCGCTTTACCAATTTCCATGGTAACGGTTCCGGCTTTAGGGTTGGGCATCAGCCCGCGTGGTCCCAGGATTCGTCCCAGGGCACCAACTTTAGGCATTACGTTTGGTGATGTAATGATCACATCAACATCCGTCCAGCCCCCTTTGATCTTATCAACATATTCGTCCAGGCCAACGTAATCAGCTCCGGCTTCTTTGGCTTCATCCTCTTTGTCAGGCGTACATAGTACAAGAACCCTGACGATCTTTCCCGTTCCGTGTGGTAAGGTAACCACCCCGCGAACCATTTGGTTGGCTTTACGGGGGTCTACACCAAGGCGGATGTCGATATCAACCGATGCATCAAATTTGGTATAGGTGATCTTTTTAACAACCTCAGCAGCATCAGACAAAGTATAGATTGCTTTGTTATCAAACTTAGCCAAAGCCTCTTTTTGATTTTTTGTTAATTTAGCCATGTATGGATTCCGTTAAGCTTATTGTTAATGAATACTTGACAGCACAATGCTGAATGGTTAAAAGGGAGCAGTCCCTTTGATCCGGATGCCCATACTGCGCGCTGTACCTGCAACCATATGCATGGCTGACTCAACAGTAAAACAGTTCAGGTCGGTCATCTTTGATTCAGCAATGTCCTTTACCTGATCCCATGTAATTGTGGCTACCTTGGTTCGGTTTGGTTCGGCAGAGCCTGATTGAATCTTGGCCACCTCACGTAATTGCACCGCAACCGGTGGGGTCTTAATGATGAAATTAAAGGACTTGTCCTTGAAAACAGTAATGATCACGGGAATTACTTTCCCGGCCTTATCCTGCGTACGGGCATTGAACTGCTTACAAAACTCCATGATATTCACCCCTTTGGCACCCAATGCCGGGCCAACAGGTGGTGAAGGATTTGCAGCCCCTCCTTTAATTTGCAATTTAATTAATGCAGAAACTTCTTTTGCCATGTTTAGATTTTTTTTCTAATAAGGGGATCGAGACATAACATACAGGCCTACTCTTTTTCAACCTGCATGAAACTAAGTTCTAAAGGCGTTTTTCTACCGAAGATCTTCACCATAACTTTCAACTTCTTTTTCTCTTCGTTGATCTCCTCGATAACTCCTGTAAAACTGTTAAACGGTCCGTCTGTTACTTTTACGGTTTCACCCACGATGAAGGGAACATTAAGCTCCTCTTCCTTGCTCGACAGTTCGTCGACCTTTCCGAGAATTCTGTTCACTTCTGCCGGACGAAGGGGTACAGGGTCTCCACCAGAGCCCAAAAAACCCAAAACCCCAGGAACATTCCGGATAATGTGAGGAATTTCCCCCAGAAGAGTGGCCTCAATCAGAATATATCCAGGAAAAAAATTGCGCTCTGCGCTGATCTTTTTCCCTTTTCGAATCTGATAGATTTTCTCCGTTGGGATCAGTACCTGCGAAACATACTCCTCCAATCCAAGGCGGGCAATTTCATTGTCAATATAATGTTTGACTTTTTTTTCACTGCCACTAATCGCCCTGACTACATACCACTTTTTTATCTGTTCGCTCATACTAATGTAAGATCCTTTAATTCATAGAAACAATTGCCTGGCTGCATAGGTTCATCAGATGAATAAATATTAGAATGCTTGCTCAGCCGGCAACATGATCCTGAATAATTACAAAAACAGACGGTAAAATTGTTTAAGCATGGAGCTAAATGTCGTATCCATCAAATAAACGACCATGGCGATTATAAGGGAAGCAATGGAAACGACCACAGCACTACTTTGCAATTCGCTCCAAGTAGGCCACGAAACTTTGTGAATCAATTCATCATAAGTCTCGCTCAAATAGGCTCTGATTTTCTTCATAAGATGATAATATTCTGATTCTAATATGTGCACGGGTGGAAGGAATCGAACCCTCAACCAACGGTTTTGGAGACCGCTACTCTACCAATTGAGCTACACCCGTTTGTAAGGAAAGCAGGCCTTAAAACCTGCTCTCCATTATATGTTTAGTCGATGATCTCGGTAACCTGACCGGCACCTACAGTACGACCACCTTCACGTATTGCGAAGCGCAGCCCTTTGTCCATGGCAACCTCACTGATCAGATTCACGGTGATGGTAAGGTTGTCGCCTGGCATAACCATCTCACGTCCTTCAGGCAGCCAAATCTCGCCGGTAACGTCGGTGGTGCGGAAGAAGAACTGCGGACGGTATTTATTCTGGAATGGCGTATGACGGCCACCTTCTTCTTTCTTCAATACATAAACCTCGGCCTTGAAGTTTTTGTGTGGCTTCACAGAACCGGGCTTGCAGATCACCATACCACGGGTAATGGCATCTTTATCAATACCTCTGAGTAGCAGACCAACATTGTCGCCAGCCTCACCACGGTCAAGAATCTTACGGAACATCTCAACACCGGTAACGACAGACTTCAGCTTCTCTGCACCCATACCGATAATATCAACGGGGTCACTTGAGTTTATAACACCAGTTTCAATCCTTCCGGTAGCCACTGTACCACGGCCGGTGATAGAAAATACATCTTCTACAGGCATGAGGAAATTCTTATCCACGTCACGAACCGGTAATGGAATAAATGTATCAACCGCGTGCATGAGTTCTTCGACCTTTTCAACCCATTTAGGCTCATTATTCAAACCACCGAGGGCAGAACCCTGGATGATCGGAATATTGTCACCATCAAATTTATAGAATGTAAGCAGGTCGCGGATTTCCATTTCTACAAGCTCAAGAAGCTCTTCATCGTCAACAAGGTCAACCTTATTCATGAAAACAACCAACTGAGGAACACCAACCTGACGTGCCAGAAGGATATGCTCGCGGGTTTGCGGCATAGGACCATCTGTTGCGGCAACAACCAGAATGGCACCGTCCATTTGGGCAGCACCAGTAACCATGTTCTTAACGTAGTCAGCGTGACCAGGGCAGTCAACGTGTGCGTAGTGACGGGCTTCGGTCTGATACTCTACGTGTGCTGTATTGATGGTAATACCTCTTTCTTTTTCTTCAGGAGCATTGTCGATAGAATCGAAACTTCTGATATCAGAAAGACCTTTTGATGCCAGAATTTGTGTGATAGCAGCGGTGAGCGTGGTTTTACCGTGGTCAACGTGACCAATGGTTCCGACATTCACGTGCGGTTTTGTGCGTTGGAATTTTTCTTTTGCCATTGTACTGGGTGTTTTAAGTTTTATTAAAAAAGGGATTCAACTTCGTTTTACTTTTTTATTCTTGAGCCGACGACGGGAATTGAACCCGTGACCTCTTCCTTACCAAGGAAACGCTCTACCCCTGAGCTACGTCGGCCACTGCATTTTGTTGAGCGGAAAACGGGACTCGAACCCGCCACCTACAGCTTGGAAGGCTGTCGCTCTACCAGATGAGCTATTTCCGCTAATAACCGAGTGGGGGGGGAAGGATTCGAACCTCCGAAGGCTTAGCCAACAGATTTACAGTCTGCCCCATTTGACCGCTCTGGAACCCCCCC
>SKYG01000007.1 GCA_007128045.1 Bacteroidales bacterium
GTTGTAACTTTTTTCAGTGTAACACGTCTTACAGTTGAAAATTAAAAAAAACAGCGAAATGAATCAACACAAATTATTATTAAGACCTGCTTTGACTGCGTTCTTGCTGGTAAGCGTTTTATGCCTGTCAGGGCTGTCAGGTTGCCAGTTCTCAGATGCCAGGGTAGTGAGGGGCAGCGGTGACATTACCACCATCTCTCACACTATTGGCTTCTTCAGCAACATTGAACTCAGTGGTGCTTACTCTGTCACTTTATCGCAAGGCAAGGATGCCATGCTTACCATCGAAACAGACGACAACCTCCATGAGCTCATTGATATAAACCTCGTTGATGAGACCTTAACCATTGTTTCCGACAGGGAGAATGTATTGCGTCCTACCAGGATGGACCTGTTTATTGTTTATCCGGAGATAAGCAAGATCAGCCTTAAAGGAGCGGGTAAGGTATCTGCCACAGATACGCTTGTCACCGGAAAACTATTTCTGGAGATGAGCGGAGCTGCCGACATTCACCTGGATGTGAAAACTGAGTTATTGCATACGCGGATTGCCGGAGCAGGAAATATATCTCTGAGGGGAAAGGCAACGAATCATCAGGTTGAATTATCGGGAGCCAGCAACCTCAGGGCTGAAGAACTTATCTGTGAGGTCACCCACATCAGTCTTTCCGGGGCAGGTTCTGCATCGGTATATGCCAGTGAAAGGCTTGAAGCAAGTCTAAGCGGCGTTGGCAAAATCACCTATTATGGTGATCCAAAGCAAAAAAACATCAACAAATCAGGCCTGGGCTCCATTAGTAGTGCCAGATAATATAACCCTCTGCAACCATAAAAACAAACAAGTTAAATTATTATCCTATGAAAACAATTAAATTATTTAAGCAATTAATGGTTATAGCGGCCGTATTATTTCCGGCCATGCTTTTCGGACAAAAAGAACAACAAACCCGCGACACCAGACCTTTTACTGGGGTCAGCACCAGCGGGATCATTGGCGTGTATCTCACCGAAGCAGACAACTATTCTGTGATGGTTGAAGCAGCACCTGAACATATGAATGATATTACAACCAATGTTCAGGGCAATATCCTTACAGTTGAATATACCGGAAGGGCCAGGTCGACAGGAACCATTACTGCTCATGTATCTGCACCATTCTTTGAAAAGCTTGCAGCCAGTGGCGCCAGCTCACTATCCAGCACAAATATGCTGTCGAACCCATCCCTGACTGTCGAAGGCAGCGGAGCAGTAACTATTAAACTGGAAGTGAATGCCGACCTCCTTGACACCAGGTTATCCGGAGCCAGCAACATGACAATTTCCGGACAAGCGACAAAGCATTTGCTGAATATCTCAGGAGCATGCCTGGTAAGGGCCTATGAGCTTGACACTGAAGTAACAGAGGCAGTATTAGCAGGCGCCTCATCGGCCAGGGTAACTGTAAACAACGCTCTTGACGTTAAAGCCAGCGGCACGTCAAACCTCACATACAGGGGCACACCGGCCTACAGAGATGTCAATGTGAGCGGGCTGACCAGTGTGCGTGGACTGGACGATGACAGAACGGTACGCACAGACAATAAGACAGACACAGTAACTGTAAAGATTGGCCAGCGAGAAGTACAGATAATAGAAAGAGACTCCGAAAGACCTCATGTAAGCGTAAGAAAACGTCCGGCACGGTCATTTAGAGATAACTGGAGTGGACTGGAGCTGGGAGTTAATGGGTTTCTCACAGCCGATAACAGCACCACCCTGCCTCCTGAAGCAGAGCTCTTCGACCTCAGATATAACAAGTCAATTGCTGTGAACCTTAATTTATGGCAACACAACCTGATTCTGGTGAACCAACATCTGGCATTGGTGACAGGCTTGGGTGTTGGCTGGAACAACTTCAGATTTATGACCGACGACCTGCTCGTGAAGGGAGCTGATCAGGTAGAACACGAGCCTGGTTTGTATGACTACAAAAAAAACAAACTGACCCTTACCTATCTGAATGTTCCTTTCCTGATGGAGTTCCAAACCCCCAGCAGCAGGCGTTCAGAACGATTCCACCTCTCGGCAGGCGTGAACGTAGGTCTGCGCATCGGAAGCCACACCAAACAAATGGTGTTTGTTGACGGGAAAAGAGAAAAATTCAAAGATCACAGCGACTTTTACCTGCATCCTTTCCGCTATGATGCCACAGCACGAATCGGATGGGGGCATATCAACCTCTTCGCATCCTATTCTTTGAATCAATTATTTAAAGACGGGAAAGGGCCTGAGCTGTACCCATTTTCTGTAGGGATCAGACTGGTAAGTTTCTAATTGACTCCCTCACTCAATATAACATCCTGTTTATCAATTACATCAAAAAAACCGGCCTGCGCGCCGGTTTTTTTATTAAATGTCAGGAAATCATTATTTTTGTAGTTTACAAATATTATTCCATATATGTCAGGTCATAGCAAATGGTCAACCATTAAACGCAAGAAGGGGGCAATCGATGCCAAGCGTTCAAAGATATTTTCCAGGATTGTTAAAGAGATATCTATTGCCGTGCGGGAAGGTGGCGGATCTGACCCATCGTCCAATCCGCGTCTTAGGCTTGCCATCGCCAACGCCAAGGGAGTAAACATGCCCAAGGATAACGTACAACGTGCTATCTCAAAAGCCGGCGAAAAGAATGCAGAGACCTTTCAGGAAGTAACCTATGAAGGGTACGCCAACTACGGGGTTGCTGTGTATGTTGAATGCCTTACCGACAACCTGCAACGCACAGTAGCCAATGTCCGATCCTATTTCAACAAATATAACGGCAAGCTGGAAACCAACGGTGCCTTAAGCTTTTTGTTTGAGCGAAAGGGTGTGTTTACCGTACCGGTAAACGACCTGAACGAAGATGATTTTATGATGGAGGTGATTGATGCCGGGGCAGAAGATGTGGAAAATGAAGACCAGTTTTTCACCATTTATACGGCCATGGAAGACTTTGGCTCCATGGTGAAAAAACTGGAGGAGATGGGCATTGAACCTGAAAGTGCTGAACTGCAGAGAATCCCGATGAATACAGTGACGCTCGATAAGACATCAGCACTAAAGGTGTTAAAGCTGATCGAGTTGTTTGAAGAAGATGATGATGTGCAGAATGTATTCCACAACCTGGAAATCACTGATGAGATGATGGAAGATATGTAGCTCCCGGTATCGCTTCCAACAGCTTTCGGGTGTAATCATCAGCCGGATTCTCATACATGGCATCAGCCTCCGACAACTCCACCATATGTCCGTTTTTCATCACCATGACGCGGTCAGACATATACTTCACCACAGATAAGTCGTGAGAAATAAAGATATAGGTCAGGCTGAACGCCTCCTTCATCTCATTGAGGAGATTCAACACCTGCGCCTGTACCGAAACATCCAGGGCAGAGACAGCCTCATCACAGATGATGAACTCAGGGTTTAATGCAAGGGCTCGGGCAATGCAGATACGCTGACGTTGCCCCCCCGAGAACTCATGCGGATAGCGATAGAAATGCTTCTCCTCGAGGTTTACCCTTTCAAGCAAATCCAACACCCTGGCTTTGCGTTGCTTGTCGCCCCCAAGTATTCTATGAACACGCATGGGTTCCATGATAGCGTTCCCAACCATCATACCAGGTGTCAGAGAGGCATATGGATCCTGAAAGATGATCTGAAACTTCGGACGAACCTGGCGCATCTCTTGTTTACTTATAGCCCGTAAATCTATGCCTTTATAGATCACCTTCCCTTCATCAGGCTCCACCAAACGCATCAGGCTGCGCCCCAGGGTGGTTTTGCCGCAACCAGACTCCCCTACCAGGCCTAAGGTCTCACCCTGATATACATTAAAGCTGATGTGGTTAACGGCAGTATGAACCGACTTAACCCTGCCGAATACCGACCGGGAGGTAACAAAGCTGGTCACCAGATCTTTTACCTCCAGTATGGGTGAACCATCATACATCTCTTTATGATGGTTCAGGCGCTTAATAGGGTCTACCTCTTTGATGTCAGGGGTAACACCATAAAGAAAATCATCGACTACTGCCAGTTTTTCAGGTCTTTCGGATGGCGAAGGACGACAGGCTATCAATGCCTTGGTATAAGGATGTTCCGGGGTGTTAAGCATCATTCCGATGTTGCCCGTCTCAACTACTTTTCCCTGTAACATAACAGCAGCATGGTCAGCGATATCGCTCACAACGCCCAGGTCGTGCGATATAAACAGGATAGCCATCCCATGATCACGTTGAAGCAGTTTTAACAGATTAAGTATCTCTTTTTGTACCGTTACATCGAGCGCGGTGGTGGGTTCATCAGCTATCATCAGCAATGGCTTGCAGGCAATAGCCATCGCAATCATCACCCGCTGACGCTGTCCGCCTGAAAGCTGATGCGGCCAGGCATCAAACACCCTGGCAGGATCGGGCAAACGAACCTCCTCAAAAAGTGCCAGCACCGTGTTTTTGGCGTCTGACCGGGAAACACCTCTGTGTATTTGCAGTACCTCCGCAACCTGTGGCCCACACCGGTGAACCGGGTTCAGGGAGCTCATCGGCTCCTGAAAAACCATTGAAATATGGTTTCCCCTTACCAGTTGCATCTCCCGTTCTGATAGCTGCAGCAAATCAACGCTACCCAAGGCAGGATGGTCAAACCAGATACTGCCGGAGGTAACCCGGCCACGCTCTTCTGCCAACAGCCTCATCACCGCCAAAGCCGTGACAGACTTCCCCGAGCCAGACTCTCCAACCAAACCCATGGTCTGGCCTTTTGCGATCTTTAGGTGAATACCATCAACAGCATTAACAACACCTTCATCTGTAGTAAATTCAACAGACAGATTCTCTATGTGCAGCAGGTTTGTTCCTGTCATCATGGGTTATATCCGGTAGTATTAATGGGTGGGCTCCCCTGGTTTACGCCACCTTACATCATAATAACCAGGTCTTTCTTCCACAGCGCGCCGGTTCCATTCTTCAGGGTAACCCACACCGCGGGGATAGGGCCTTACACCACCGGTATCGTTTATATAGCGGTCGTTGTATTTGGTGAACAGGTAGTACCCCAGCTCACGCCAACGCTGTACTACATACTCAGCATTATTCACCGAAAAGTCTGTAAGGTATTCACGCATCATGGCAGCATCGCTCTCGATAAGAGACAAAGCACCCTGATCTACAGCCTTTGTCATCTGGTAAGACCGGTCTTCAAGCTCTGACTGTACCTTTTGAATGTCTTGTATCATATATTCATACAGTCCATACGCATAATTGGCTACCAGGTTAAAGACCCAGAATGCCGAGTTCCAGTCAAACGCATTGATATCTCCGGTAGTCAGACTCACCGGGGCCCGCTCCATACCCATATATAACGGCATATAGCACGTTGAATAAGTGTCATCTACGCCATACCAGAATATGCCGCCAATCTGATCGGGTAGCCAGTTTCGTGACTGAGCCACAAAAGAAAATCCTGTTTGTTGTTGTGAGATGGGTCTTTCGTAGGCATAGGTCATGGTATCTCCTTCCAGGCTGAAAAACAATGACCTCCAGCGGTAAGGCAGCTTGTACGGACCAGCGGAAATGCCTTTGGTAAGGTCATAGGGTGTGCCCTGAAAATGGTCACGCACCAGGTTCATCATAGCATGCAGCGTGATCTTTTCATCGGGCTTCACAAAAAGCGGGTAGGGCTCTGCCCCTTCAACGCAACGCCAATACTCATCAGAGAAGTTTGCTGAGGGAGCAGCCCTTCTGAACACGCTCCACACGCGACCCTCACAAAGCAGCAGCGAGGTAGGCGTTGGAGGGTTATAGGCCTCCACAAAGTTGAAGTCACGGTCGCGACCGCTAAACCACCCTCGTTCTCTTGCAAACGAAACAACATCTTCCGACCACATCCAATTGTCTGTGTCATCCCAGTCTATCTTTCTGATCCTGGCCTGATTGGCATGAGCGGCGATATAGCCATCAGGCACCCTGGCAGCCACCCATACAGCACCTTTTTCGTATTCACCCTTCCCGATCAGCTCCAGAATCCACGCCTCATTTTTGTCGGCAATAGAGAAAGACTCCCCCGTTGACGCATACCCATATTGTGCAACGAGGTCGGTGATGATCCTGATGGCTTCCCTTGCTGATTGGGCTCTCTGCAATGCAAGATACATCAGACTGCCATAGTCAAGTATCCCATTGGCTGTTCCCAGTTCCTCCCGCCCGGTAAAGGTAGTTTCACCAATAGCTACCTGATGCTCATTCATGTTTCCAATCACCTTGAACGTACGTTCCACCTGTGCAATCCGTCCCAGCCAGTCGCCGGTATCCCATTCGTAAATATCTATCGAATCTCCGGGAGCATATGTCTGACCAGGGGCAAAATACAGTGGGTCCATGAAACCACCTGCATCTGCCAGATAGCTGATCATTACACTGCCATCAGCACTGGCACCACGTGAAACCAATACATTGGTACAACTGTATGAGACATCAGTTATCCCCATCATAAGCATCAACAAGAACACCTTAATAACAAAATCACCTGTTTTCATATGACTGCATATTTCGTGAATTAAACATTATTTAATAATCCTGATAATGGCACAAAAATAACAGAATTCCAATAACCCGGAAGAAAAATATAACTATAAGGTTGTTACCATCTCATTGACAGTTTGTTTAAACATGTCGAAAATCGTATATTTGCATCTAAATTTTGCGACTTTCAGACTTTCAGACATTCAGACATTCGACATTCAGACTTTCAGACTTTCAGACATTCAGACAATTTATAAACAGATGAAAAAATATACTTATTTAACAATAACCGTCGTTGCGTTGCTTTTTCTTTCATGCGGGCACAGGGACCAGCAGCACCGGAGCCAGTCACAACATGTATTGTCTGAAGAAACAATATCGCTCTCTGAGGCTCAGCAACATTTCTTCGACAAGCTGTCGGGTCTGTGTGGCAATTCTTATATCGGTGAACAGGTATACAGGAGCCATCACGGATCCAGCTGGGCCCATCTTGATCTGTTGATGCATGTAAGCACTTGCAAGCCAGACTCCATCTTCATCCCCTTTCATGTCGGTACTGATCGATCCCGCACCTGGCTGTTTATTATAGAAGACGGTAGGTTGAGATTCCGACACGACCACCGGCATGAGGATGGCACTCCGGAAGCAGAAACACTTTATGGGGGCTATGCCGATGATCATGGTACGGCTTTTGTACAATATTTTCCGGCCGACGATTATTCGGCAACCCTGATCGAAGATGGCGGGGGCAATGTATGGACGGTAAGAATCAGTGAAGACTTCTCTACGTTTACTTACCGGCTCGACAGAGATGGGGAGAAACGCTTTCAAATTGATTTTGACCTGAATAAGCCACAGTAAGCCAAAGCCATCCAAACATATCATAATTTGTTCAGGATGTACGTTTTGTTTAGAATTTGAGTTAATAAATACATGAAAGAGCAAGAAGACAGAGAAGCCAGGTTATATTATAAAACATTCATCAGCTCGCCCGATGCACCATGGGTTACATTGGTACATGGCGTTGGGGGAAGTTCAGTGATTTGGTATAAGCAAATCCGTGACTTCAGAAAGCATTTTAATGTCCTGATGGTCGACCTGCGGGGCCACGGCAAGTCACGCGATCTGTTTGAAGCATACATGGGCAGAAAGTATACGTTCGAGGATATCAGCAGGGATGTACTTGACGTATTGGATCATCTGAACATCAAAAAGAGCCATTTCATTGGCATTTCACTGGGAACGATCCTTATAAGGGTTATTGCAGAGCTTGACCCCGACAGGGTAGAGTCTATGATACTGGCAGGAGCTATCACTCGTCTAAATATTCGATCCCGGTTTTTGGTACTGGTGGCTAAGGTGTTCAAACCAATAATTCCTTTTATGTGGCTGTACAGGCTTTTTGCAAACATTCTAATGCCAAAGGCCAACCACAAAGAAAGCCGGTACCTGTTTATCAAAGAAGCCAGGAAGCTTTACCGGAGGGAGATTAACAGGTGGTTTAAATTGCTGCATAATGTAAACCCCCTCCTGCGCTACCATACAGAAAATAACCCCTCTATCTCGACGCTTTACCTCATGGGCGATGAAGACCACCTGTTCCTGAATCCAGTAAGGGTGCTGGTGGCCGACAACCCGATGGCTGCCCTCAAAACCATACCGCATTCAGGACATGTATGCAATGTGGATCAGCCAGACCAGTTTAACCGGCTGGCAATAGAGTTTATCAAAAGCCTTGCCGGAACGTACTTCACAAATAAGGAAACGGAAAGCAATTGTATGGACAGGGCTTGACCTGTCCGGAAGAAACGGCATGGATCCCGTAGGGACAGGGCTGAACCTGTCCGGAAAATACAACCTGAATCACAGTAGGGACAGGGCTGAACCTGTCCGTCGTAATGACAGGGCTGAACCTGTCCGTTGAATATGTAACAATAGATATTGAATCATCGTATTGTGGAGAAGTCAAAGAAGAAATTTATTAAACGGCCAACCTTAGGAGGCGGGCGGGAGTTGCTCCGCAAGTTTTTCAGGGAGCACATGCGCTATCCTGAAGAGGCTCTTAAAAATGATGTTGAAGGCGATGTTGTGGTCGAGTACCGGGTCAACAGCAATGGCGAAGTTATCGAAGCCAAAGTGGTTCACGGTCTGGGGTGCGGCTGTGATGAGGAGGCACTGCGTCTGGTTCATCTGCTCAAGTATCAGGCAGTAAGCAACAGAGGTGTCAGGGTAACCACCAACAACAGGATGAAGATCCCTTTCAGGTTGCCCAAAAAGACCAGCTCCGGGCAGCTTCGCATGACCTATGTGCCCAAGCAGAAGCCATCCGAAAAGAAGGAAAAAACACAAGGTTCGGATAAAGCCGTTTCATACACCTATACCATCACAACAAAAAAACAATAAATCCAGACTTTCAGACTTTCAGACTTTCAGACTTTCAGACAATTATTTAAATATGAAAAAGCCGCCGGTGCTTCGCATTACCAAGCAGTTTCGTTTTGAGGCTGCTCATGCGCTTTGGAATTATGACGGGCTGTGCCGCAACATTCACGGCCACAGTTATGTCTTATATGTGACGATCATCGGGAATCCTGTTTCTGACCCCCATCATACCAAGCTTGGGATGGTAATGGATTTTTCGGAACTAAAAAAGATTGTCCAGGAACAGATCATCGATCGTTTTGACCATGCACTGCTGGTCAATGCAGATACGCCTCATGCAGATATGGCCAAGGATGCCAGGATGTTTGGCAAAGTGGTGGCCTTGCCCTATCAGCCCACATGCGAACACATGGTTATTGATTTTGCTGAATGTCTTCAACAGGTATTGCCTTCACACATCGGCCTGCATTCATTGCGTTTACACGAAACAGCCACGGCATATGCCGAATGGTATGCCGGTGACAATAAATAGTACATCTGATTTATTGTCATTTAACGTAAAAATATATTAATTTTGCATCAAACAAAGATCAGCCTGAACCTTGGAAGACTCGCCTGACCCTTATTTGTACCCGTTTCTTATTATTATATCCGCCATGCAGGCCATTCCTGTCAATGCCATTATGGGGCTGGCAGGGATGGTTCTCTTGTTGTTTTTTTCAGCCTTGATATCAGGGTCGGAGGTGGCGTTCTTTTCACTGAATCACAACCAAATAGATGATATAAAAAGGCTAAAAGGAAGTAACGGCGAGAAGACCCTATACTTATTGGAAAAACCCAAACGACTACTGGCTACCATTCTTATAGCCAACAACGTGCTCAACATAGCGTTCATTCTGCTATCAACTTATGTGTTCAATGCCCTGTTTGATTTTTCCGATCACCCCATCCTGGGCTTTCTGGTTCAGGTTGTAATCGTCACCTTTCTCATCCTGTTATTTGCCGAAATACTGCCAAAGATCATCGCCTCCCACAACCCTCTTCGTTTTGCTTCCAGGATGGCCTCTCCCTTAACCATATTGTTAAACACACTGAACCCCTTGAGCTCCTTATTGGTTAGGTCTACAAATATCATTGACAGAAGAATTTCGAAAAAAAGGCCAAACATTAGCATGAACGACCTGTCGCATGCACTTGACATTACAGCAGACACGGCTGGTAATGAGGACGATCAAAGCATTCTAAAGGGCATAGTTACTTTTGGCAACGTCTACGCCCGTGAGATTATGCGGTCGAGGGTCGATGTAGTGGCTGTTGATATCGACACCCCTTTCCAGAAGCTGATAGAAGTTATCCTGGAGGCAGGATACAGCCGTATTCCGGTTTATAAAGAAAGCTTCGACAATGTGGAAGGAATATTATATATAAAAGATTTGTTGCCATACCTGGAGAAGGATGCAGATTATACATGGCAGGGACTGCTACGTAACTGTTTCTTTGTGCCTGAGAGCAAGAAGATAAGCGATCTGTTAAAAGAGTTTCAGGAAAAAAAGATCCATATGGCCATTGTTGTCGACGAGTATGGTGGCACATCGGGCATCATCACCCTGGAAGACATCCTTGAAGAGATTGTTGGCGAGATAAATGATGAATTTGATACCGAGGAAGCCATTTATTCCAGGCTGGATGCCTCTAATTATGTGTTTGAAGGCAAAACCCTGTTAAAAGATTTTTGCAAGATCACAGGTGCCGACTATTCACTATTTTCTGAGGTAAAAGGCGAAGCTGATACCCTGGCCGGACTGATTCTGGAAATCAAGCAGGAACTTCCATTTAAGGGAGAAAAGATCACATTTAAACATTTTGAGTTTGAGATTGAAGGCGTTGATAACCGGCGCATCAAACGCGTAAAAGTTCGGCTGAAAGGATAAGAGAACCAAAACATTCCCTTTAACACAAATATGCCTGATTATTCTGTTTGGGTCAAAGGCTGAGCGTAGCGAAGTCCCGAACACAAATGAGGGATCTCTGTCGAACGTCGAAGAAAAAAAAAGCAAATGAATATCTGTGCGTTAAGAACTGTATGTTTTATTATTGTTGGATGGCTGGTCATGATGACAGCATGTCGTCAGAACTACAGTCCGAAGCCTGCTGGATTTATGCGTATTGCGTTACCTGAAAAAGATTATCAGCTTTTTGACAACCTGTTTCCCTACAGTTTCAAGTACCCGGGCTATTCCGAATTTATTCCTGACGAAAGAGATATTGCTGAGCCTTACTGGGCCAATATTGTATTTCCTGCATTTAAGGGCACCCTGCACCTGAGTTATAAAACGGTGCACTCAACAGACGATCTCAAGGCCTATTTCGATGATGCCAGAAGCTTTACCCAACGGCACATCCCAAAAGCTACTGCCATGAGGGATGAGCTCTTTATTGATGAAGAGCATCAGGTTTATGGGATGTTGTTCCAGATAAAGGGCAAGGAGGTTGCCTCTCCAATACAGTTTTACCTTACTGATAGCACCCGACACTTTCTAAGGGGAGCGCTTTATTTTGAGGTGACACCAAACAATGATTCACTGGCACCGGTAATCGACTTTCTGGAAGACGATATACGGTACATGATAGAAACAACCAGATGGCAAACGCCTGGATCCGGCAGGTGATTCATTTTATCCAAAGACAATTAGGGTCATATCACACGAAAAAACCATACATCATCCTGCCAATCATGAAATAAATAAACAGGCCGATAATGTCGTTGGATGTGGTGATAAACGGCCCTGTGGCCAAAGCCGGATCAATCTTCAACTTGTTCAGGGCTAACGGCACAAATGTTCCAAATACAGAGGCGAACACGATTACCGTCATCAGGGCCGTGCTAACAGTAAGGCTCAGTGCCAGCGAAGGTGTAAAAAAGAAACTATACGCCAATAAAATGGTCGAACATGCCAGGCCGTTGATCAAGCCGATGGTAACTTCTTTGGCCAGCTTAGACAATATACCGCCATCAAGAGAATGGTTGGCAAGGGCTTTTACGATAAGTGCGGAAGACTGCACCCCGACATTTCCACCCATGGCAGCTATCAGTGGCATAAAGAAAGCCATCTCCGGGTTAATGCTGATCTGATCTTCGTAATTGGCAATCACCCTGGATCCGATGATGCCCCCAAACAAAGCAATAATAAGCCAGAACAAGCGACCCTGGGTGATCTCCCAGATTTTATCAGAAGACTCAATATCCTGACTGATACCCGACATCAGCTGATAATCACGTTCTGCTTCTTCCTTGATGAAGTCAACCACATCATCGATGGTGATTCGTCCAATCAGCCGTCCAAGCTCATCAATGACAGGTAAAACGACGAGGTCGTACTTATTCATGATCTGCGCCACCTCTTCACCTGTTTGAGAAGCCTTTACAGCGATAATGTCGGGAGTAAAAAGCTCTGCTATCTTGGTTCGGGGTGAAGCAATCAATAATTTCTCGAGCGACAGCAAGCCCTTCAATACATTGTTATCATCGACAACATAAACCGTATATACGTTCTCAACCTCTTCAGCCTGCCGGCGCATTTCACGAATACAGGTTACGACATACCAGCTCACATTGACTTTTACCAGCTCCTTACCCATCAAGCCACCGGCACTGTTGGTTGGGTAGATCAACAGATCGGCAATATCCTGGGCTTGCTGGCGGTCTTCTACGTGAGCCAGTATCTCTTCCCGAAGGTTATCGGGAAGCTCATTGATCAGGTCGGCAGCATCATCCGAGTCCAGATTATCTATGAAATCGTGCGCAATTTCCTGGGTTGAGAGTGAAGCCAGAAATTTCTCCCTTACATCTTCTTCAAGCTCCATCAACACGGATGCTGCTTCTTCCTTTTCGATCAGGGTATAGAGATATTTGGCCTCTTCCAGGCTCAGCTCATTTATGATCTCAGCAATATCTGCCGGATACAGTTCATCGAGAAGCTGCATCAGATAGTCACGCTGCTGCTCACTGATTGCCTGGCGAACGTCATCGATCTGTATGTTCTTTATGTCGATACCCATAGCAAGAATGTTTTTCAATGGTACAAACTGTCAGACTATCTATAAAAACACCTGCATGTCCTCACAAATGAGTGTCGGATCAGGACAATTTAATCCTGTCCCCATTAATCCTGTCCCTCAAAAAGCATGTTGTGCGCAGTACTTATCTCAACAAATGAAGGCCCCGCTTTTTTTCCAAAATTACCAGCTAAAACTGCCACAAGGTCTTCCGGGTCAATCTCAGCGTGTCTTATCAGCCTGGTAAGGGTCACTTTGGTAAATTCCTTTTTGGAAGTTTCCACATCCATATAGTCCGAGAATACTCCATAAACGAGTGCCAGCTCACGCATAACCCGGTTGTCGTAACACTGTGCATAAATAGGTGTCCGGCCTCTGAAGGCGGCAAGATATTGCGCCGTTTTCCCTGTATCTGTATCCGTAATGATTGCCCTGGTATTAAGTTTATGGATGGAGCTCACAGCGGTGTCAGATAAAAACACAGAGATGGGATTGTCATGCGGCATTACTTTGGCATCCACGCCAGACAACCTTCCTTTCTCGGCCTCTTTCACAGTTTTGGTCATAATCTCCACAGACTCTACCGGATAGTCACCAAAAGCTGTTTCACCACTAAGCATGATGGCATCGGTTCCTGAAAAAACCGCGTTTGCCACATCACTTACCTCAGCCCTGGTTGGACGTGGGCTTTTTATCATGCTGTGAAGCATCTGTGTGGCAATAATAACGACCTTCTTTCGCTCTCTGCACTTGTCTATCAGTGAAGCCTGTATGACCGGAATCTTTTCGGCCGGCACTTCAATGGCCAGGTCGCCACGTGCAACCATAATGCCATACACATGATCAAGGATTTCATCAATATTGTCGAGACCCTGCTGATTTTCTATCTTGGCAATGATCTTTACCCGGCTATCGTGTTTGTCGAGAATAGTTTGAATTGCCAGCACATCTTCTTTGTTTCTGACAAAAGAATGTGCCAGAAATTCAATGTCCTGCTCAATGGCAAATTTGATAAACTCAAGATCTTTCCCTGTCAGAGAGGGTAAATCGACCTTGGTGCCTGGTAAATTCACACTTTTTCGCGGTTTGATAGCTCCAGAATTATTCACCACACAAGTCAGCGTGCCACCGCGCTTCTCCACTACCTGCAGGGCAATCTCACCGTCATCAATCATGATAAGCTTACCTGCCTCCATACGTTCAACAAAGTCGGGGTAGTTCACATAGATGCAATCGTCTGTGGATTCCTTATTTTCATGTCCTTCTACATTAATATACTGACCTTTTTCAACTTTTACGGTGTAATCACCATCGTTGGTTCTGATCTCGGGCCCTTTGGTGTCGATCATGAGAGGTATCTTATCAGACACTTTTCTTACATTTTTCAGCAACTGAAGTGTATTACCAGGGCTCTGGTGGGCTGTATTGATACGAACCACATCCATCCCTGCATCATACAAGGCACAGATAAAATCCGTTTCGCAACGAAGGTCGGATATGGTAGCAACTATTTTTGTCAATTTATGCATTCAGGGTATTCTTAAAATTATCAGGCAAAAATAGTCATTTGCAATGACACACAGATCAAGAAAGGTGGATATTTGTAATTATTGGAGGGGAACTACTCGTACCTGAGGGCATCAATAGGATCAAGCCGGGATGCTTTGGCTGCAGGGTAGTAACCAGCGATCAGTCCGACACCAAAGCAAAGAAATACCCCAAACATGATCCAAACCCAGGGTACAATAAAGCTGCTATTAACCAACAGGGAGATGCCATTTCCTGCAAGTATCCCAAGAAATATTCCCAATGCCCCGCCGATCTGGCAGATAATAATGGCCTCAGACAGAAATTGTTGCTTGATGACCTTACGTGTGGCTCCCAGTGCCTTTCTGATACCGATCTCCTGAGTTCGTTCGGTAACAGACACCAGCATGATATTCATCAGGCCAATGGCAGCGCCTGCGAGGGTGATCAAACCAATTATCGTGGCAGCAACGGTGACATACCGGATATTTTCCAAAACTGCTTCGACGATATTGTCGCTTTTAGCAATCTCGAAATTCAAGGGGTCACCCAGACGTACACCGCGAATTACACGAAATAAGCCAGTGGCTTCTCCAATGGCCATCTCCAGATATTCAGGCCGGTGGGTGCTTACATTGATCGTATAATTCATGGTTGGACGGGAAAACTCCTGCCGTGCAGTCATCAGTGGGATAATGCATCTGGAGTCATCAGAACCTCCAAACGCCGATCCTTTTTCCCTCAAAACGCCGATTACAAGGTACCGTTTGTTGCCAATAGTTACAAATGAATCAAGTGGATCGGCATTGCCCGGGAAAAGGATCGAAGCAACCTGACTACCCAATATGGCAACATTTGCACCAAACTGCAATTCGGTATTGGAAAATATCCGGCCTTTCTCCAATTCATTGCCCGAGGTGATCAGGTAGTTCTCATCACTACCTATTATTCCTATCGAAGGATTGGTTTCAACAGATCTGTAGCGAACTATGGCTGAGCCACTGCCAAAGTATGATACTGATACATAAGAAGGGAAGTCGAATCGCTCCTTAAATAGCTGGGATTCTTCATAGGTGATCCGGCGAAACACTTCAGACTGGCCGCTTCCAAACACACGCATTTCCCTGTTTCTGATCGAAAAGCTGTTGGCGCCCAGCCTGGCAAAATTCTCGTTTATAGACCCTTTTATCGACTCAATAGCTGTCAGAATGCCAACCAGAGCCATGATGCCAATGGCAATGATCATCACCGTAAGTGATGCCCTCAGCATATGACTTCTTATCGATGCCAGGGCAATCTTCAGATTTTCAATAATGACGGTTACTCTTGCAAACATTTTGTATAGTCGGGAAGTTAATTGTTGACTGATTTATAACACAGGCTTGATTGGTCACTCAGAGTTTACTGCCAAAAGCCAGATCACCCGCGTCTCCAAGTCCGGGCACGATATATGCTTTGGCTGTTAATTCATCATCTACTGTGCCGAGCCAAACGGTAAAATCATCATTCAGCAAGTGCTTCTTCAGGTATTCGATCCCCTGAATGCTGGCCACAACAGAGATAATATGGGTATGAACAGGCTTACCCTTCCGGATTAACTCTTTATATGCCAACACCATCGACGACCCGGTGGCTAACATTGGATCACCCAGTATCAGCACCTTATTATCTATCGAAGGGCACGAAGTGTATTCTATCTGGATATCGAAACGGCCATCCTTACGGTGTTTTCTATAAGCCGACACAAAGGCGTTCTCTGCCCGATCAAAATAATTCAATACTCCCTGGTGCATGGGCAAACCAGCACGTAATATAGTGGCAATTACCGGTTGGTTTACCAGTCGCTCACAGCGGGCAACACCCAGGCTGGTAATTACTTCCTGCTCTTCCCACGCAAGGGTTTTGCTGATCTCATAGGCAAATATCTCACCGAGGCGCTCCATGTTACGTCTGAATCGCAGGCTGTCTTTCTGAATCTCCACATCACGGACCTCAGCAATGTATTCATTTAATAATGAATGCTTATGACCTAAAACATGTATCATAGATTTTAAATGCTGGTTTAAGACAAACGGACAAACGGTTCATTCTGATCTGTAAAAATACACATTCTTTTGATCCAAAGCCACTATAAAATCTGGCAAGGTTTTTATCTGACGATCCTTCAAAGTCTAACACGAGTTGCTGCCCGGCGTGGTCTTTAATATAAGAATCGACGAGCAAAAACATAGCTCCGTTTTCACGGGCGGCCTGATCTGAACCGGAGAACAGAAGAATTACCTTGTTTTGGCTCCGGTAAAAGACCATGCCTGCACAGAAATTATTTTCACGGGTATACGCTGAATAGATTGATACCAGTCCGCGATGAATACCAGCATATATTAAATGCTTCAACACCTGATAGTCTTGCTCAGAAAAAGACCTAAGGGTCTTGCCACGATTCTGCCTGAATGTGTCTATGATTGTTTCGGGGCGTCCATGTCTGGCAATAAACAAGTCATGCTTTTTTGCCTTCTTGAGATTTCTGGAGGTATTTGAAACGTAACCAGAACACAACTGACCATAAGAAGATGATAGATCCAGTTCGTAGGTGGGTAGTCTCCGTGTGGTAAAAGCACCAAAATCCGGTACTATATTGCTGGTGTTAAGATTTGTATCTATATACCTGAAATGATTTGGTATGGCATTCAGAAAGTTCTGGCAAACTAACGAAGTAGCCGGCACAACACTAAAAACGCCAAGCTGTTGCACGAAAAATGGTTGGTAGATATATTGTATTCCGAATTTTTTTCTTTTTGGAAGCGGCATAACTGCCTTGTAATCGTCCTCCACCAGTATGTCCCAATCGTCAGCAACCATATCAAGATACCACGAATACGCATATACCATGCCATTCATTGACTGGTTGATGCACTGGTCATACTTTTCAAAATCAATCTCTTTATGTGTCAGGTATGTAATCATATCATCAAAAAATCATCTGTTATGAGGCAGCCATTGTCAACATATCCCTGTAAACCTTTAACCATCCCTGCCATTGCCCGCGATCACTAAAAGAATCATTATGCCACAAAGATATGAATGTACCATTAACGGCCCTTACTTTTTCCATCAGGTCTGTAATTATCTGGATGGCCTGCTGTGGGTTGAGATGCATATAATCCTTCAATGTACCATCCATAATAGTTAGAGGAAATACTTTTAAGCTGGTTACAGATTCTTTGTGTATATCGTAAAAATAGAAAGGTGTACAGGTACCTGCACGAAATCCTGGAAGTGAGGCATAACCCATTGAGAAATCATATAAAACATCGTTTTGTATCAAAGTTCTGTAGGTTTTCGGAATGGAAAGCATTAAATAATGCTGTCTGCTATATTCAACAGGACGGTTCAGTATAGATGCCAGTTGTCTGATTTCTGTCGTAACCTTTTTGTCATCAGTATTTGAAGAAAACGATGGATGAATACCCACTGTGGCATAGTCGCCAATTTTTTTTACCAGATTCTGAAATGACTTTGATGAAACGGAAATATTCTTGTCGTAAGGTCCGTGGTCGCCGCACAGAAAAAAATAACAGGCTTTCAAACCAAACGTTTTATGCAGAGACAGCTGCAGATCGTAAGTATCAAACGGATCGCGTTCCTGTTTGGCAAGCACCCGGTATCGTTGCCGGATTGATTTTATATCGAGTGCTACAAGAGATGATATGCTGCCATAAAGTGTTCTGATCAGACTCCTGCCTTTATAAGCAAAAGCCACATCCACATCAATCGTAGGAATAAATTGAAAGGAACGGGGAGGGAAGGCAATAAACGGATATACTATGGATAGTGATTGCCTGAGTATCATGGCGTAATGATCTACCACCGGATACCTGAGAAAACCTTTTTTACTGGAAAAACTTTCACTGGCTTCAAAGCGGCCGAAACGGTCTTTCACAAACGGCAGGTATTCTTCATACCGGCTGGTGAGATAAAATGCCGCAGAGAATGGATCAAATCCCAAATTGCAGTGAGGGTCTTCGGAGGGGAACAAAACAGGCAATCCATCCCTAATGATATGTTTCGGCTCAAAATGACGTACACCCCTTTCGGTAAGTAGCTCTGCAGCATGTATATAAAAGCCATTTGTCACATAGCGTTTATTTCCATACAGGATCTTTGCTCCATGATAGTTAGTAAATTCGTTGATATCATTGGTGATCTGGTATTCCATTCCCAGAAGGGTCTTAAGTAACAGTCCCGCGGAGTAAGAAATACGGCTCGTAGTTTTACGACAGTAAATCAGGATCATGATGCAACGAAAGTAAATGAATCAGGATAAAGGTAAATGTTTTTGGTAAGACCATCAAGACAATTTCCATTTATAGCAGGCCTTCATCGGCATAGCTGAAATAGTTGTTGCCGGCTACAATAATATGATCCAGCACTGGCAACTCCAGAAACTTTCCTGACTCCTGGCACTTTCTTGTAACCAGGTTGTCATTACTGCTGGGTTTTATCATGCCCGACGGATGGTTATGGCATAAAATGATGGCTGAAGCATTGTCTTCCAGGGCCAGTTTGAAAATTTTCTTTGGGTCAGCCACGGTGCCGGCCACACTCCCTTCACTGATACAGATGGTTCGTTTTATTTTATTGCCTCTATTCAGGGTGATGATCCAAAACTCTTCATACGCCTGGTCGCCAATGATAGGCTGCATCAGTTCAAAAGCATCCCTGCTGGAGGTGATACTGCCCTTTTTCAGACTTTCACCCAGGTTTCTGCGCCGGCCAAGTTCCAGTGCAGCAATGATGTTGATGGCCTTTGCCGGGCCAATGCCTCTAAACCGTGATAAATCATTCATGGTCATCCCAGACAGTTCTGCAAGGTTATTGGAAACACTTCCCAGAATTCTTTTTGAAAGATCTACAGCAGACTCATCAGCAGTTCCTGAACCGATTATGATGGCGAGCAATTCGGCGTCTGTCAGCGCCTTCTTACTTTTGCTGATCATCTTTTCCCTGGGTCTGTCACCAACAGCCCAATTTTTTATCCCTCTGATGGCTTTATAGTTGGTGTCTAAATGGGGGTCATTCATCTTGGTTTGGATATTTTTGATGCTAATATCCAAATAATTTCACATAAAAAAAAGACCTTTTTCTGCAAAAGGTCTTAATCTGTATTCTTTAAGCATTATATTCAGGTCAGATGCAAGGGGTCGGAAGCCGCAGACATAGTAATAATGCAGTTTGGTTGTAGCCCGTAGGGGATTCGAACCCCTGTTACAAGGATGAAAACCTTGCGTCCTAACCCCTAGACGAACGGGCCTGGTCTTTCTTGTATCTCACCAGATTACTGAAGGTGAATTTGTACGCAAAAGCAAGGTTGTAAACCAATGCTGCTATTGCAATTGATTTACGTGCTTCATCAGGCTGGATTTCAAATTTGAAGCTTTATTCTTATGAATAACTGATTTTTTAGCCAACTTATCTACCAAAGAAATAACCCTGGGAAGGTCAGTCAGTGCTTCCTGCTTCTCTTTTGTTGCACGTAATTTTCTGATCGCGGTACGAGCTGATTTGGCATAATACCTGTTTCTAAGCCTCTTGGCATTATTAGAACGAATTCTCTTTTGCGCTGATTTGTGATTTGCCATGATAATAATAAATAATATATTTCTGTATTTTGTAGCCCGTAGGGGATTCGAACCCCTGTTACAAGGATGAAAACCTTGCGTCCTAACCCCTAGACGAACGGGCCTGATTATCCGAAAAAGGAGTGCAAATGTAATACAATTTTCCTTTTCCACAAAACTGTTTGGAAAAAACAACCACTTTTTACGGTAGATTTATACAGGTTTGTGAAAATATTTTAAAAATTTATTAACATTGTCGGAATGATTAGAAAAAACTGTTATTTTGCAGCGAAATTGTTCTGGAACAGGTATTATAATAGGTTTTTAACTGTTGTTAAACGGCTGTTTTTGTAAAAAAAACTTTCTCTCTTATAAAACACCGGTTTCAACACAATTGTTAATAGCTTTTTTGTATATTTGTATTCTTTTATCATCTTACGCAATCACCTAAATCTTTTTATAAGCAAATTCAGATTAACCAACACAAAGAGAAAACTATGAAAAACTTTAACTTTAAACTATTTTCCGTAATGCTTATTACGGCGGTAATTGTCAGCAGCTGCGGTTTCAGGCAGATGGTGAAAAACTATGAAAGCGGAGTCAGCTATACACCAGAGGTTAACCCGCTTGAGAATCACGGTGGTCAGGTAGCAGCCAGGGTTCAGGGGAATATTCTTGATGGATACTTCCATCGCAAAGCCGTTCTTGAACTTACTCCTGTACTTAAGCATGAAGGAGGAGAAGAAGTTTTTCCTACCTTAACGTTACGTGGGTCAAGAACTACCACTGAAGGTACGATGGTTAATCGTGACAGGGCATCCAGTTTTCACCTGAATAATGTTGTTGCGTTTCAACCCGAGATGCTTGCCTCTGAATTGTATGTTCGTGCCCGTATCTATAAAGAAGGCCGAAGCGACAATGCAACAGTTCTGGAAGAAAGAAAAGTTGCTGATGGTGTTATTAATACTTCTCAGATGGTCATGCATGACCAGGAACCTTTCCTGGCTCCGCATGAATATGAAAAGGAAACCATTATTACCAGAAAAGGGAATATTTACTTTGCCTACATGCGCCATAATTTGAATATGCGCTATGCACTGAATACAACTCCAGAAGCTCAGGCTGCACTTAAAGAAGTGGAAGACCAGCTAAAAATGGAATGGGAAATCAAGTCTATTGAGGTAAATGCCTGGGCATCACCCGAAGGTGAGGTGGCATTTAACGAGAAACTGTCAGAAAATCGTTCAAAAACGGGTGAAAGATACGCTTTGGATATGTACCGCAGACTGGATCGTGAGATGGGAAAGAGTCTGAATTTGCCGGCTCCTGTCGTAGCTGCCAAAGGAGAAGATTTTGACGGATTTATGACCAAACTCAATGCGTCAAACCTTCCCGACAAACAAGCTATTGCCAATGTGATCAACAGCCAGATCGCTCCTGCTGAGCGTGAGAGAAGAATCAAAGACATGACCCTGATATATGGCGAGATTGAAAAGATCCTCGAACCTCTTCGTCGCGCTGAACTGGTAGTACAAGTATATGAGCCAAAGAAAACAGACCAGGAGATGATGACACTGGCAGTTAGTAATCCTTCCCAACTGGATGAGAAAGAACTTCTCTATGCTGCTACCCTGCACGATAATATGGACACCAAGCTGAACATTTACAAATCTGCTCAGCGTCTGTTCCCCAACAGCTACAAAGGATATAACAACGCCGCTTATGTTTATATCAACAAAGGCGATAATGCTGCCGCAGCCAGCGAGCTTGAAAGAGCAAACCAGCTTTCACCAGGAATGCCATGCGTACAAAATAACCTCGGGATTCTGGCCGCAAGAGCCGGTGACGACGCCAGCGCCAAGTCATTCTACGAAGCTGCCAAAGCAAGAGGGCTTAACTCTGACTACAACTTGGGAATCAGCCTGATCAGAGAAGGTGTGTACCAGGCAGCACTCAATGGATTTGCCGGACGCACATGTACCTATAACATTGCGTTGGCACAATTAATGAATGGAAATGCCGATGCAGCGTTATCTACGCTGAACTGCGCCCCGGAATCTGCAAAGGTTTCTTACCTGAAAGCAGTCGTTTATGCCCAAAGAGACAACGCCAATCAGGTGTATGAAAACCTTGGCAAAGCCATTCAACAAGATCCTTCATTGAAAGAAGTAGCTAAAAAAGACCGCCAATTTATTCGTTACTTCTCTGCAAGTCAATTCCAAAATCTGGTTAACTAAATCATCAGATAACATACTTCCAGGAAAAGCCGCTACGGGTAATACCGCAGCGGCTTTTTTTATTATCCGGGATTGGTTATTTGAACTTCATTATGGGTGGTCAAAAGCCAACAGAAAATAGTGTTTTGTTTAGGAAGCAACACAAAACATCGTATGCAATAAATTGATCAGGAAAGTTTGACTTTGGTGATTCCACGTGGATAGTCCTGGTTGATAGTCTCAACTATCAGCTGAAAGTGCTCGGGATAAGCAACAAAGTCAAGGGTATTGATGTCTAATAACAAGATTCTTAAAGAAGGTTGTTGCTTCAGGTAGTTAAAATAGCTGTCCTGAATTTTTTCAAGGTATTCGTCAGGGATACGCTGTTCATACTCACGTCCACGGTTACGAATGTTGTGTTGTAACTTTTTTACGCCAACAAATAAATGCACCAGTATGTCTGGTCTTGGAAGGTGGGCATTCATGATGTTAAACAAGGTGATAAACAACTGATACTCGTCGTCGTTAAGTGTTTTACGGGCAAAGATCAAAGACTTATTAAGAAAATAATCTGAAATGGTAAAATCAGAAAAGAGCTCCTGATTGGCAAGCTCCTTTTTCAACTGCTGGTACCTCTCGGCAAGAAATGATAACTCAAGGGGAAATGCATATTTCTCCTGATCTTCGTAAAACTTAGCCAGAAAAGGATTGTCTTCAAATTGCTCCAGGATAAGCTTGCCGTTGTATTTTTGGGCAATCCTGGTAGCCAGGGTGGTTTTTCCTGCACCAATATTTCCCTCAACAGCTATATAATTGTATCGCATAATCAACCCTCAAATGATTCATGTATTTGATGCGCCCTGTAACTCTCTGACTACCCAACCACTAACACGAGTAATTTAACAACTCAGCGCCGGAACCCTAAGCTGGCTATTATTAACTATCAACATGACCAACCACTTGTTCGGGCAATTGTGTTGCATGAAGGGGGTCATCACATCTTCTTATCAACTCCTTGATACTGAGCTTAAAGATTGGATGAATCAGACCCGGAGCAATATCGATCAAAGGTTGTAATGCAAACCTGCGAAGGTGCAAACGAGGATGTGGCACCTCCAAACCAGGCTCAGAAATGATCATTTCATCAATAAATAAAATGTCAATATCGATGTTTCTGGATTCTACTCCCCCTTTTGTACGTACCCGCCCCAGGGTCTTTTCAATAGTCATTACTTCTCGGATCAACTTCATGGGATGAAGTTTACTTGACAGACATAATGCCTGATTAATAAACATAGTTTCTGACTCCATTCCCCAGGGTTCAGTTTGATAAAGTGGACTTGCATGCAAAACTTCTCCTACATGCATGTGAAGCATATCCGAGGCTTTAGCAAATGCTTCACGCACATTGCCGGTGTTTCCACCTAATAATATATACACATGGTGCATCATTCTATCAATATACAATTAAAGGTGACTTAAGCTGAATTAAAAGCATGAATAATCCAGGTTAA
>SKYG01000383.1 GCA_007128045.1 Bacteroidales bacterium
AAAAAACACATGACCATTAAATTCGGTACCGATGGGTGGCGGGCAATAATTGCCCAGGATTTTACCACCTTTAATGTAGCCAGGGTGGCAGAAGCGACTGCCAGATTCATCAGCAAGAAAAACCTGAACCCGGCAGTTGTAATTGGCTATGATTGCAGGTTTGGCGGATTGCTGTTTGCTGAAACCACTGCCAAAGTTATCGCCTCAAGGGGTATTAAAGTTTACATGGATAAATATTTCGTTACTACACCTATGGTTGCCATGGCTACCAAAGACTTTCGTGCAGGGGTAGGCGTTGTGATCACAGCAAGCCACAATCCACCACTGTATAACGGCTACAAACTAAAAGGGCATTTCGGAGGCCCCCTCATGGAAGACGATATCCTTGAGGTTGAATCACTTATTCCTGACGCTCCTGAAATTGACCCCCAATCAATAAATATTGAAGACCTGATTGAAGAAGGAAAGGTAGACATTGTTGACCTGGAAACTTTATATTGCAATTATCTGGAACAACACTTCGATCTGGCTGCCATTAGAAGCTCTGAACTACAGCTTGCCTTTGATGCCATGTACGGTTCAGGCCAAAATGTAATGCGCAGGTTATTTCCTGACATTACATTTCTACATTGCGAACATCAACCTCTTTTTGGTGGTATCCCGCCCGAACCACTACAAAGAAACCTGCTGGAGTTCTCAGAAATAATCAGACTTTCGGAAAATATTGATTGTGGCCTGGCTGTTGACGGTGACGCTGACCGAATAGCATTATTCAACCATAGAGGAGACTATATCGATTCACACCATGTGATTCTGCTACTGATCTATTACCTGCATCATTATAAAAACCTTTCCGGAAAAATCGCCACAGGGTTTAGCTCTACGGTAAAGATTAACAAATTGTGCGAGGTGTTCGGATTGCCATTGGAAATTGTCAAGATTGGGTTTAAACACATTTGTCAGCTCATGCTGCATGAGAACATCCTGGTTGGCGGCGAGGAATCAGGAGGTATTGCTGTTGCAGGACATATACCTGAAAGAGATGGGATATATAACGGGTTATTGATTTGGGAGGCCCTTGTAAAAACAGGAAAGTCATTACAAGACCTTATAGAAGAGGTTTACGATATTACCGGAAGTTTTGCTTTCGAACGGTCAGACTTAAGCATCAGCCAGGAAGACAAGCTCCGCATTGTAAACAACTGCCAGAAAGGCTTCTATAAGCGCTTCGGAGAGTATGAGATCATTAAAGCGGAGACCCTCGACGGCTTCAAATACTACTTCAGTGATTCCCAGTGGTTAATGATAAGGCCATCAGGTACTGAACCTGTTTTACGCACCTATGCGGAAGGAAAAACCAGGGAAGAGGCATTGCATATCCTGAAAACGGCTTATGAAACCATTATTGGTTAATCACCCCGGTGAGTTCAAAATCTCCGGCTCCTGTTATCCTGACAACGACAAAGTTTCCGACCACTATACCTTCTTCTTTTTCAATGAGAACCTCGTTATCCACTTCAGGTGAATCGTATTCTGTGCGACCTATGAAATAATCATCCTCCTCCCTGTCTACAATTACTTTCAGTACCTTTCCAACTTTTGCCTCATTAAGTGAAAGGGATAGTTCCTGCTGAAGAGCCATGAGCGTCTCTGCCCGCCTACTTTTTAACCGTGTTGAAACAGTGTCAGCCATCCTGTAAGCGTTTGTACCTTCCTCCGGCGAATAAGTAAACACACCGAGGCGTTCAAAGCGAACATCTTTGACAAACTCCATCAACTCAGAAAAATCTTTCGGGGATTCTCCCGGAAAGCCAACAAGCATAGTAGTTCTGATGGCAATGTCCGGAACCTGTTTTCTGATGTCTTTAATAAGTTTCAGCATGGTCTTTTTATCATGCCCGCGCCGCATTGATTTTAAGATGTTATCGCTGGCATGCTGCAAAGGCATATCCAGATAACGGCATATCTTCGTATTGTTTTTGATGATTGGGATGATGTCTTTCGGAAAATTGGCTGGATACAGGTAATGAAGCCTTATCCATTGTATTTCAGAAATCTCTGACAGAGCATCCAATAGATTCGCAAGATGTGATTTCCCATCAATATCCCTACCGTAGTAACTAAGATCCTGGGCAATGAGCAACAGCTCCCTGACCCCTTTACGTGCAAGTACTTTTGCCTCTTCAACAAGACGGGGAACAGGCACGGAACGGAAAGCTCCTCTGATGAGTGGGATAGCACAAAAGGAACACCTTCTGTTACAACCCTCTCCAAGCTTCAGATACGCGTAATGTGAAGGTGTTGTTAACCACCGTGACATATTGTCGGGTTCATATTTAGTGTCAAACCATGAGCAGATAGCCTCTGCCTGATCAACGCCAAACCAGGCATCAACCTCCGGTATTTCCAGGCTTAACTCCTCGCGGTATCGTTGCGAAAGACATCCAAACACCAATAGTTTCCTGATCGAACCAAGTTGTTTGGCGCGCACATACGACAAGATCGTATCAATGCTTTCCTGCTTGGCATCACCAATAAATCCACAGGTATTGATAATAACCACATCGGAAGGTTCGCTTGAATCATGAAGAAGCCTGTATCTTTCCAGGGGTAACTGACCCAATAACTTTTCTGAGTCGACAAGGTTTTTTGAACAGCCAAGGCTGATCAGGTTAATGGATATTTTTTTCACAAGTTACAAGGAAATGATTAGTCACTGAAAAGACTTCCTACAAAAGCCTCACGATTAAATATCTGCAAGTCATCAAGGCCCTCGCCAACCCCAATATACTTTACCGGAATGTTGAACTGGTCACTCACACCTATTACCACTCCGCCTTTTGCAGTACCATCAAGCTTTGTAATTGCCAACGCGTTTACTTCGGTTGCAGTAGTAAACTGCCTGGCCTGTTCGAACGCATTCTGGCCGGTAGAACCATCCAGGATGAGCAATACCTCATGGGGAGCTTCAGGAATAAGCTTCTTCATCACTGTTTTGATCTTGGTAAGCTCATTCATCAGGTGAATCTTATTATGTAACCGCCCTGCTGTATCGATGATAGCCACATCCATCGAATGGTCGACAGCGTACTTCAACGACTCAAACGCTACAGAAGCGGGATCTGCACCCATCCCCTTCGATACGATGTCTACACCAACCCTTTCCGACCATATGGTTAATTGATCAACAGCAGCAGCCCTGAACGTATCGGCCGCACCCAGCACTACCTTCTTCCCAGCCTCTTTAAACTTATGAGCCAGTTTCGCAATGGTGGTTGTTTTGCCAACCCCGTTCACACCTACTACCATAATCACAAAAGGACGATGCCCCGAGTCTTCCAGCAGGTTGGAAAAGTCAAGATGGCTGTTCTCAGCCAAAAGAGCAATGATCTCTTCCTTCAGGATGCTATTAAGTTCTTCTGTACCCAGGTATTTATCCCTGGCAACGCGCGATTCAATGCGTTCAATGATTCTGATAGTGGTAGAAACACCCACGTCGGATGAAATCAGAATTTCCTCCAGGTTATCAAGTACAACCTCATCAACCTTTGACTTGCCGGCAACAGCCTTGGATAATTTGGAGAAAAAATTATTCCGTGTTTTCTCCAACCCTTTATCCAGGTCTTCTTTCCTGCTCTTTGAAAAAATATCGAAAAGACCCATACCCTTTAGTTCAGCTTAGTTCAGCGCTTTTACCAACAAATCGAATCCGTACAATTACGAAATATCGGGAAACAAAAAATCAGACCTGACACGGATCACGCGACAGATCTGATAAGTACCATATTAAAATAACGTTTACGCTTCCTTTTTTGAAAAGAATTCGACTACCTTATCAGAAGCTATAATGTTTTCTTCGAAACTATATGCTCCGGACTTCTCAGATTTTTTCATTCTGATAACTTTCGCAAAACCTTTGCCAGTGTCTGACTTAAGTGTCGCAACAACTTTCTTTGCCATATCTTAAAAGATTATTTAATTTCTCTGTGGATGGTCATTTTCCGTAAAATCGGATTGTACTTCTTCAGTTCCAAACGCTCTGGAGTGTTCTTTTTGTTCTTTTTGGAAACATACCTGGAAGTACCCGGCATTCCGCTGGTTTTATGCTCGGTGCATTCAAGAATTACCTGCACACGCGCTTCTTTCGTTTTCTTGGCCATGATGGTATTTTATCTCGTTTATTTCAGGAGCGCAAAATTACATATTTTTTAGGGATATTCCCAAACATTTCAAATAATATTTAATAATATGGTGTCATTTTTCGACCTTTTGACGGTCAACTTGTTGACCCACATTCGCCCGGTTTGGTAGTTACGCAATAATTCCATACCTTCGTCGCATTAATTACTATGGGATTTCCTGTTATCATGCAGGACGATCCCATGATTTTTTTCATCAAAAACAATCATAATGAAGTCAGCTGAAGCAAAAGTTATCAAAATCACCTACGAATTACGAAATGGAAACAAAGAAGGAGAAGTTATTGAATCCGTTAATAAGGAAAACCCTGCAGAGTTTTTATTTGGAGCAGGCAAGCTCAATCAAAAATTTGAAGAAAATGTAATAGGGCTATCAGATGATGATACGTTTGAGTTTATAATACCTTCAGATCAGGCGTATGGTGATATCAACGAAAAAGCTATTGTTGATGTACCAAAAGATATCTTTGTTGTTGAAGGAAAAATTGCTGAAGACCTTTTAGAGATTGGCAAGATATTGAACATGCAGGATCAGGATGGTAATCCATTACGTGGAAAGATTATCGAGATTGGTGAGAACACAGTGACAATGGATTTTAATCACCCGCTGGCAGGGTTGGACCTGCACTTTAAAGGCCAGGTATTGAATTCGCGTGAAGCCTCAGAAGAGGAGGTTGCACATGGTCATGTACATACAGGTGAACATGGGCATTAAGAAATTGCGATGACCTGACCTGCAATTTGAAAGAACGGTTGTTGTTTCAGTCGGTTAACTCACTAAAAAAACACTACCGGATGGTTTTCAGCGAGGCAATATGTGCTGACACACCAACTGCAATCAGCAGCAACAATAATCGCACCCACCAATAGTCTACCGCCCAGATTGCTGAAACTGTTATTGTAATCCAAAGCATCGAAATAGAAATAATTTTTATTCTCATGGTAACACCTCCTTGCTCCCGGTAATTACGAATATAGGCGCCAAAATATTTATGATGGATGAGCCATAAATAAAATCGCTTTGAGCTTCGTGCAAATAGCCAGGCCGACAATAGCAGAAAAGGAGTTGTAGGTAATAGTGGCAGTGGAATCCCTGCTATTCCCAGCAACAGTGAGAGCATCCCCAAACAAATAAACAAGCGTTTTTTTAAGGGGTTGATCTCTTTCTCATATAATCTGTCTTCTGTCTTATCCATGAATACAGCGAACGTGAGTACGTAAATTAAAATGTACTTGTGATGGACACAAAACTAATAAAGTTTTATAATTTTGGGTAATATTCTTTAACCTGGATTAAAATCTCTCATGGGAAATGTATCTGTAAAAAAACAGGTCTTTTTTCTGAATAGTTCCAACAACCATACCTTTGGTGTGACATGCACCATGCCGGAAGGACAACCGCTTGTTGGTATCCTACAGATCATTCCTGGCATGGCAGAACATGCCGGCAGATACCAGGATTTTGCAAACTTTCTTGCAGAAAATGGATACGGCGTTTTTTGTGCCGACCACCCTGGCGCAGGAATTACCGCAGGAGACCTTGATACGCTGGGGGTACTGCCTGCAAACCGTGGCTGGCAAATAATGCTGGAAAACATCAGGGCTTTATACACCTTCATAAGAAAAAAATATCCAGCTTCTCATGTATTCCTTTTTGGCCACAGCATGGGATCAATTCTCGCCAGGCATTTTATGGCTGTTTATCCGGTGTATATACAGGGACTTATACTTTCAGCTTCCTTCGAAACACCTTCAGCACTGCTCAAACTTGCAAGGACAATCATCAGACTAACTATTATTATTTCCGGATCACGAAAAAAAAGTAAGTGGTTCAACAAGCTGTTCTATATGAATCTTAACCGTCGGTTCAGGAGCGGCCCGACATTATTTGAATGGATATCGTCACAACGGGAGGAGGTTGATGCCTATGTTAATGACCCCTATTGCGGATATTACTACTCTCTGGGTTTCTACAAAACCATGTTCCGGGGAATCACCTCGATGAAAAAGTCGCAACAAAATCTGAAATACAGGAAGACACTTCCTATTTTAAGTATTTGTGGGAAAGATGATCCCGCAGGACAATTTGGCAAAGACCTTGTCAGGATTCACAGGCATTTTTACAAACAACGCTTTCAGAACAATACAATGAAGATATTTCGTGGTAGACACGAATTGTTACATGACAAGAAAAAGGATAAGGTCAGTGCATTTCTCCTTAAGTGGATGAATAACAATTTAAAATCTTAAGCCCTGAAAATGAGTAAGGGTGTCTGACTTTGGTATATAAGCTTCTTTGTCAGACCCGGATTGAACAAGCGGGATATTAAGTTACGTTTCCTGTTTGTAAGTGCAATCAAATCAATCTTATGTACAGTAGTAAAGGCCTCCATTTCCTTCATGATATCTTCACCCTCCAACAAATGACAATACACTTGGATCCCTTTGTGTACTTTTTCAAAATAGTCTTTTAAGGCTTGCATTTTAACACTGTCCCAACTTTTCTTGAGGTCACGTGAAATATGCAGACAGTGTATTTGTGCATCAAAAGCAGAAACTATAGAGATCAGTCTTCTAATTGCCAGATAGTCTGAATCATCAAAATCTGTGGCATAAACAATGTTTTTTACTAAAGTGTCACTGTTAAACTTTGAATTCTCAGGGATTACCAGAACAGGCACGGTTGTTTTTGAAATTAATCTCTGTACCACACTGCCAATAATATCACTCTGTTTCTCCCCCTTCCCCTTTGAGCCCAAAATGATTATTCCGGGTTTAAAGTCGCGGGAAGCATGATTAATCTCATCTTCTGCAATTCCCTCCTTAAGAGAATACCCTATCTTTACTCCCTCTAATCCTTTTTCTCTGGCTATATTTTTTATTTCACCTACAAAAGACAGCAATAGTTTTCGGGCATTTCCCTCCAATTCACGCAGATTAATATCCATATCAATCTGAATACTGTAAGCATCGGTAATGGGCACCAGATCAACAATAGGAGCATAATATACATGCAGTATCTTGACCTCGGCATTGTACTTTTTTGCCAGACTCAATGCATATAAACAGGCATTTTTAGAATACTCAGAAAAATCAACAGGAACCAGAATCCGCCTGATAGCCTTAAGATTCTTCTGCTCTAATTCATTGCGTTCCCTTTTCCAATCAGATAGTAACCGCAAGGCCTGCTCCACGTCAGATTCCATTATCTGTATCTTTACACCCTCTGAAGCAGCACCTTGTATTAGATTTACATGTTTCAGATTAACTTGAATACCAGCATCCTCAAGCCGGGCCTTTAACACCTCAGCTGAAGTATAATGGTCAGTTGCCAGAGTTATCAATCTATCGCTCATAATATTGCAATTTTACACATCGAATACATATTGATCGAAAAGATACGAAATATTATCGACATATCAAAGTCTGTGAATTGCAAGTTAATTGTATCTTTGTCCATAGAGGGAGGATTGTTGAATTGTTGAATTGTTGAATTGTTGAATTGTTGAGTTGTTGAGTTGTTGAGTTGTTGAATTGTTGATCTGTTGATCTGTTGATCTGTTGATCTGTTGGGACAGGACTTGGCATGTCCCGTAGAGTTATTGATTGGTTACGAAGTTGCCGGGTTGCCAGGTTAAACCATAA
>SKYG01000276.1 GCA_007128045.1 Bacteroidales bacterium
GTTTGCGTGACTGATGATGAATGTGAAAACACCTGATTCAGGATCAAAAGCCAACTGGTCGAAAGGGCCCTCAAAGAGCATGCTTTCCTTTCAGCATTATAGCTAAGGTTGTTGGATGTACCATTATCGAACATAAATCGAATGGGGCTATTCAGGATGTCGTAGTTTTGATAGGTGACAAATTGTTGCAGGTAAAACCAGTCGTCCGGGAAAGTGAGTCGTTTTGCCAGTCCAACGGTGGCTCCAAAGATGGAATAGTATCCATAATTGGGATGTGTCTTTGCCAGGTTTTGTCTGTGTGTGGTTTGATAAAGAGAAATACTGAAGTTGTTGGGCTTTTTGCCTCCGAGCCATGGTTCGGAGAAAGATAAATTGTAGGAAACATAGCCGCGTCCATATGTTTGTGCCCTGACTGACAGTCTTTGACCATCGCCTGTTGGCAGTGGCCGCCAGGCTTCTTTTCGAAGGATGTTCCTTGTGCTGAAGTTGTTGAATGTCAGACCAATGGTGCCAATAATGCGGTTTGCGCCCCATCCCCCCGATAGTTCAATCTGGTCGGAAGATGTTTCTTCGACAATATATTCTATATCTACCGTACCATCTGCGGGGTTGGGTCTGGGAACGATGTCAATGGTTTCCTGATCAAAGTAGCCAAGCTGGGTGATCTCTCTCTGACTACGTATGATATCGCTGCGGCTGAAGAGCTGCCCCGGGCGGGTTCTGATCTCACGCATGATGACGTGGTCGTTGGTGCGGTTATTTCCCCTGATAGTAACCCTGTTGATGGTGGCTTGTTTCCCTTCGAAGATCCTGATCTCAAGGTCTATGGAGTCATTTTCAACTCGTCTCTCCACAGGATTCAGGTTAAAGAACAGGTAGCCATCATCAAGATACAGTGAACTCACATCAATGCCGTCAATGTTCATGAACAGGTTTTTCTCCAGTAACTTCTGATTATACAGGTCTCCTGCACGCATTCCCAGAACTTCGTTCAGCACATCAGTTGTATATACGGTATTTCCCACCCAATCAATTTTCCGGAAGTAATACCTAGGACCCTCTTCAATAAACAGGTCTATGGCAATACGGTCGTCGTCAGTAAAATATACAGAGTCAGAAACAATGGTAGCGTCTCTTTTCCCCAATTCATTATAGCGTTCAATAATATTTCGTTTGTCTTCTTCAAATTCTTCCTGCACCAGTTTGGATGAAGAAAAGATAAAACGCAGGCTACGTTCCCTGGTGTTTTTCATCAGTTTTTTGATCTGTCTGTCGGAGATGACCTCATTGCCATACACATTGACACTGCTTATCCTCGTCCTGTTTCCCCTGTCGATCTCGAACTCCAGCCTCATGCTGTTAACCCTTGCCGTATCAACTATTTCTCTGACAGTAACCTGAGGACGTAAGAAGCCTTTTTCTTCGTAATAATCGGTGATGGCACTTTCGGCCCTGAACAATAAGCTTTCTGTAACGACGTCTCCCCTGACGAGGGTTAATGCTTCCCGTAGTTTGTCTTCATCAGATTTCCTGACACCGATAAATTCATAGCTGGATAGTCTTGGTCTTTCGGTTAATTCAATAGTCAGAAAGATAAAGCCATCCTGAACTGATGATGCTGAGATGGCGACATGCTGGAATAATTGTTGTTTCCATAAGTTATTGATAGCACTGGCAATATCCTCACCTGGCACAAGGATTTTCTGGCCTACCACCAACTGACTGACCATGATAACCACATTGTCATCAATAAATTCAGTTCCTGATACAGAAATGCCTCCAATGGTATATTCAATAGGGTTCAGGTGATCAATACGTATCTGGTCTCCTGTAAGTACCTCCTGAGAGACACTTTGATAGAACGAACATATAGTCAGGGCGAGAGAAAGAAATAATATTTTAAACATATTAAATGTAGTTCGATATTTTAAGTAAGGATTGTTAAAGCAACTGTTCAGCAAGTTTCCCAAATCTTCGTTCCCTTCTTTGATAATCAATGATGGCTTGTAAAAAGTGCTTTCTTCTGAAATCGGGCCAAAGAACAGGTGTAAAATACAGTTCACTGTAAGCAATTTGCCAAAGCAGGAAATTGCTGACCCTGAGCTCACCGCTTGTCCGTATCATTAGGTCCGGGTCAGGCAAGCTGTTTGTATTGAGGTGTGATTCAAATAGATTCTGATCAATTTCATCAGGTTTTATTTCGCCGTTGGCAACTCTTTCGGCAATTCTGCGACTTGCATCTGCAATTTCCCAGCGTGAGCTATAGCTTAAAGCAACGCATACGGTCAGCTTCTCGTTTCCTGAGGTGATGCTGATTGCTTCCTCCAGTTGTGTCCTGCATGCAGCGGGCAGGGCGTTCAGGTCACCGATTGCCATCAGTTTAACGCCATTCTCATCCAATTCAGGTGTTTCATTGCGTATGGCATTTACGAGTAGCTCCATCAGTGTTTTCACTTCACTTTCAGGCCGGCACCAGTTCTCTGTAGAAAAAGCAAAGAAGGTAAGAAAAGGCACACCGATCTCGGCAGCAGCTTTGACAGTCTGTTTTACAGCTTCTACGCCGTTTTCATGACCATAGTTGCGTTCTTTGCCGCGTTGCCTGGCCCAACGCCCGTTACCATCCATGATCACAGCCACATGACGCGGTATGCGTTCTTTATCTATCTGCTGCAGTAAATCCATTCAATCAATAAATTATGCTTCCGCAAAAGTGGCACAAATTTCTTAAAATGTTTCGACAAATAAAAGAAAAGGTTCAAAGTTTAATAATTTTTAATCAGGATACGGACAGGGAACCCTGCTGGGATCATTGATTTTAAACGATAATATCAGTCCGAAGAAGGAGTACCAGTCGTTATTCTTCGGGTTGCCTGTAAAATATGGAGGGTTGCCATAACTAAGATCATCAAGATAGTCTGTACCAGTTCTGCGCATTCCCCATTCTATACCACTGCTGACAAAACGGGTGATGTTAAACTTGAACCCAACCCCGAAAAGAAGGCTGTATGAAACCAGGCCATAGTCTGTTTCCTTGTCATGCAACCCATACTCGGCTCGCTGATTTACATTGGTGAGGTCTACAATGGCGCCTCCGGGCATCAGCCTTTTTGGATGAAACGTGAATCCGCCCAATCCTCCAAACAGATATGGTGTGAAAGGTGTGTTCAGGTTACCTGCCTGGTATTGAAGGAAGTTGACCTCCGTTTGTACGGAAAACTCGTATATGTCGGAGAAAAAACTCAGATCACGCTCCGGATTGTATCCAATGTATGCATCATTGCCTTCTACCCTTAGGTAGTATACGTTGCCTCTGACCGACCAATGCTGATTGAAATTCAGCCGGTAAAAAACGCCTCCGCCCGGATTGATCATCACCAGGGGCAACTTGGGATTCAGGTCTCCCATATAAAATGCACCTCCAAAGGCAACTCCAATTTCGTTCCTTTGTGCCCGGGCTTGCTGATAGCTGGTTGTCAACACCCAAATACAAAGGGTTACCAGCATTGCCTTAGCCGGGAAACGGGTCTGTAGTAATTGTTTAATGCCCTTCATAAAAGTCCGGTAGATTGTTGGTTCGTTATGTTTTATTGTTCCAGGGTGATACCTGTAATGCTGAATCGGTTGTGACAATATGCTGTGATCAGGATTTGATGGTCTATTGATAACGTTCTCATCAATTATTTATTTTGCCTGGCTATCAGTTCCTGATGTCCAGTCCCCAGGCTAATTTGTTGCGAATGGTTTTGTAAAAATCCTTTTGTCCCAGACACATCAGGTTTACAGAAAATCTGGCTTTTTTAATAATCAGTTCAACGGAAGTTGACAAAGGTTTGGACCTGGAGTCGAGTGTTACCAGAAAATCCTGGGTTCTGCCTGAGATATTGAGACGCACGGTGCTGGTGTCAGGTACTACAATAGGTCTGACAGTTAAGGTATGGGTAGCAATGGGTGTAATGACTATGTTTTTCGACCCGGGCGAAATGATCGGGCCACCGCAACTAAGTGAGTATCCTGTTGATCCGGTTGGTGTTGCAACAATCAAACCATCGGCCCAGTAGGTGTTTAAAAACAGGTCATCGACATAGGCACTTATGGTAATCATACTTGAGTTGTCGCGTTTTAATACGGTTAGTTCATTTAGTGCATAATTGATGCTTCCAAAAAGATCGTCTGGCGCAACCAATTCTATCAAAGACCTTTGGTCCAAAGTATAGTTACCTGAGATCAAAGCATCAATGGCAAAAGGTATTTCATCAGCGGCAATAGAGGATAGAAATCCCAGCCTGCCGGTATTTAATCCAAGCACAGGGATCCCTGAATCCTGTATGATGGTTATGGTGTCGAGCAAGGTGCCATCGCCGCCGATACTGATCAGGCAGCGGATGTCATGATCCAGTTGATCGCGGCTTGTGAATGTGTTTACCTGTTTCTCAAACTGTATTCTGTTGTTTATTTGATGATAAAAGTCCTCATACACCAACAGTGTTGACGTTTTCTTTTCGAGGCTGCTGATAAACCATTGAAATGTTTCGGCAAATGCGGGTCTTATCTCGCGACCGAATAACGCTATCTTCATAGTTAACAGTTTATTATTTGTTAGGTGAGATCATGTGTCAGCCTATATTGTCTGGGGATTGGTCTGCAAATTGCATTATATCAAATCAAGTCGTTTTGAGTCTAATTTCAGAAAGGTAAACAACATGAAGGTGAAGCCCCATAATGATGACCCTCCGTAACTGAAAAATGGCAAGGGAAGTCCGATTATAGGGATTAGCCCGATGGTCATGCCGATATTTACCATGAAATGGAACAAGATGATGGAAGTAATAGAATATCCAAATATGCGGCTAAAGTTGGATTTTTGTCGTTCTGCCATACGAATCAGCCTGATTAGCAATGTCACGAACAAGATAATAATTACTGAGCTACCCACAAAACCCCACTCTTCGCCTACCGTGCAAAATATAAAATCAGTTCCCTGCTCAGGTACAAAGTTGTATTTTGTTTGTGTCCCCTTCAGATAGCCCTTACCCCAGAAACCTCCTGATCCTATGGCAATTTTCGACTGGTGTAAGTTATAGCCAACACCACGACGGTCAACATTTTCATCGATAAGTACTTCAATACGTGATTTTTGGTGGGGTTGCAATATATTCTCGTAGGTGTAGTCAACAAAGTATACATAAAACGCCATTACCGCGAACAATCCAAGCAATTGCGTCAGATCCCTTTTTTTTCGTCTGAGGCGAACGGCGATAACCAGAGTGACCAGCCCCAATGCTCCGATAATAATGAATTCATTGACAATCAATGTAAGAATAAACAGGAATATGGCTGTAACCCCAACCACCATCATAGAACCGCTTATATATCCTTCTCTGTATAATACAAGGCTAAATGCAGCAAAAACCAGTGCTGTTCCGGTGTCATTCTGTAAAAAGATCAGTCCTACCGGTATTCCAATCATCACCAAGGCTATTGCTAATGTTGAGAATGAGGGGTTCCTGCTTTTTATATCGCCCAGGTATTTAGACAATGCCAGAGCGGTCGCATATTTGGCAAATTCAGCCGGCTGAATGGCAAAACTCCCTATCCTGAACCATGATTTGGATGCATTAATCTCGACGCCAAAGAATAAAACACCTATCAGAACCATGATCATAAAGCCATAAATAAGGTACGCAAAGGTCGGAAATATCTTTACATCGATCATAAAAAGCACGGTTCCAATCAGCAGGGCGGTTATAATCCACAACAGTTGCTTTCCATAATTCTGACTGATGTCAAAAATATTCTGATGGTTCTCAGTGATCTCTGCCGCAAAAATATTGAACCATCCCATGAATACCATGATCAAAAAGAGGATCAGGGTGGGTTTATCAATATTTTTAAAGAAGTCGTATTGTTTTCTCATTCCATGACGGTTAAAAATGAAGCATCCAATACCCTTTGTTCAAACCAACTTCTTTCGACTTTTCTGTTTATATATTTTTCAATCATCAGGCTGGCAATAGGTGCTGCCCAGGTCGATCCATATCCTGCATTTTCGACCACCACAGATATGGCAATTTTGGGATTAGCCAGCGGGGCAAAAGCCACAAATACCGAGTGGTTTTCACCGTGGGGGTTTTGCACGGTACCTGTTTTGCCGCCCATGTCTATTCCTTCGATCATAGAAAACCTTCCGGTACCTTCCTTGACAACGAGTCCCATAGCCTGGGCCATCACATCAAAATGTCCTTTGTCAATGCTTGTATGTTTTTCTTCCCTGAATGACTCCAGGATGCTGTCGGGGCGTTCTATGGCTCTGACCATATGAGGTGGAATATAAAAACCCCTGTTGGCAACTGCGGCTGCCAGGTTGGCCAGCTGAATGGGTGTAGTGCCAATTTCACCCTGCCCGATAGCCAGAGAGATTACAGTTAGGGATCGCCAGCCCCGTGTTCCATAAATTCTGTCATAATAATCGGGTGACACCACAAGACCACTTAACT
Source organism: Bacteroidales bacterium (assembly GCA_007128045.1). GTDB lineage: Bacteria > Bacteroidota > Bacteroidia > Bacteroidales > UBA7960 > SKYG01. Next base: position 6,495 of record SKYG01000276.1, read on the forward strand.
CAAAAGGAAGGTCTGAGCCAAACACCTGGCCAAAACCAAAACTGAAAACATGTTGCCTCCAGTTTGTCAGACCAGACTGGATATTGCTGAAAGACGATTTGTCGATGGTGTTTCTGAATGCGACGCAGGAAAAAGTGTTGCAACTATACTGGATGCTGGTATGAATATTGACTGGGCCGGGGTGACTGCGGCACCGCACTGTAATCCCACCGCTGCTATAGGCTCCGGGGCATGGTATTCTCGTATGTTGGTTTACAACGCCTTCTTGCATGGCAATCAGGGTGTTGACGATCTTAAATACCGATCCGGGCGGATATTGAGCCATCAGGGCCCTGTTAAACAGAGGTTTTTCCGGGTCACTTTGCAGCTGTCTATAGTTGCTGTTACGTACGCGACCTACCAAAAGATTGGGATCATAAGCCGGTGAAGAAACCATTGCCAGTATCTCTCCTGTAGATGGTTCTATTGCTACGATGCTTCCTCTTTTATTGGCCATTAACTGCTCTCCATAGGCTTGCAATTCACCGTCAAGGGTAAGGAACAGGTCTTTACCTGGTATGGAAAGGGTGTCGAACCTGCCCTCCATATATGGGCCAATATCACGGTTTAAGGCATCTACCAACCGTATACGCAGACCTTTCTGCCCCCTTAATTCCTCTTCATACGACCTCTCCAACCCACTGATCCCGATATAGTCGCCTGAGCGGTAATAGGGGTTGTTATTAATGATTTCTGGTCCCACTTCGCCAATATATCCATAAGTATGGCCGGCAATCGGTTTCTCATATTTTCGAAGGGTTCGTGGCTGAACGAAGAATCCGGGAAAGCGAAACATCTTTTCCTGAAAGGCCGCGTAGGTATCCTTGGATATCTGACGCTCAAATATTGATGCCCTGTGCATGGAATATTCTCTTGCCTGTCTGATGCGGGTCTCATAAGTTTCCTTGTCTATTCCTAAAAGATCGCAGAAATCGGTAGTATCTATATCCCTGGCCTGAATGGGAATAACCATCAGGTCATAATGGGCTTCATTGTACACCAGTAACTCCCCGTTCCTGTCGTACATAAGTCCGCGGGCAGGGTAATCGGTAAGATATCTTAATACATTATTGCTGGCAGACAGCTTATAGGTTTTGTCTAACACCTGCAATTGAAACAGCCTTAAAATAAATACAAAGCCGAAAAAAAGAATGATGCCAATAATTATTTTTTTCCGGTTTGCGTAATAAGTTGTTCGGCTTGGTGTAAGCATTGATGGGTTCTGATTGTAATCTCTCTTTGTACCTGCAAAAATACATTTATTAAACTA
>SKYG01000368.1 GCA_007128045.1 Bacteroidales bacterium
AGGAAACCCACCGGTAAGACCACCCGCCACAAATAGCAGCAAGTTGGTAGCATGTCCCAAAAAGATCAATCCCAATATCAGCTTAAAGATGTTTCTTCTCAACAACAAGTATACTGCTGAGCCATATAACACCCCGATTAACACTGCCAGTAAAAAAAGCATGCTTATTCCTCCATGATTGAAAACATTACCAACATCAGCATCCCAGCCACAGCCAAATAAACACCGACATCAAACAGCAGCGGTGTTCCCAGTTTCAGCTCGAAAGCCGAATATGCAAAAAAGGTAACCCATTCGCCGGTCATAAACACATCGCCGGCCAGCAGAGCAGGAACACCACTCAACAAGGCAACCAGCAAGCCTGTGGCAGTCAGGTTTACCGGACTGAAGAAAATGCTTTTCTGGGTCTTGTTAACACCAAATGCCATCGCATATAAAATATAGGCAGCTCCCAGCATCAACCCCCCAATGAAACCACCTCCCGGCTCATTGTGCCCGCGATATAATACCACCAGCGACAAGATCACCAGCATGGGTCGCATGTGTCGGGCAGCTATTTGTAATATGATCGATTCCATAATTTAATTGTTACTGGTTACCGGGATTAACCGCAGAGAAACGCTGAGTGATGCACAGAGTTGCGCCGTAATGAAAGGGCCTGACCTGTCCTCTGCGTTTCTCCGCGAATCACTCTGCGTTTCTCCGCGGTTAACTTTATTTTTGACCTTCAGACTTTCGACCATTTATCAAATCAACACATCAACAAATCAACAAATCAACATTTAAACCTGTTTATTTTTCGTAAATTTAATCATAGAATAGATCCCCAATGCAGCGATTGCTATCACGGTGATCTCTCCCAACGTATCCAGGGCCCTGAAATCGACAAGGATCACATTGACGATATTTCTTCCGAATGCTTCGGTATAACTCTTTTCTTTAAAAAACTCTGAAATGGGTTCACCCAGCTGGGAGGTACCTGCCTGCAGCACCATCACCATCATGAATGATCCGACCAGCACGGCCACCAGGCCATCACGCATCCGGGCGCCGGTATCAGAATATATTTTATAGGCAGGCAGTTGCAACAGCAACGCCATGGCCAGGATGATCATCAGGGTTTCGACCAGGATCATGGTAATGGCCAGGTCTGTTCCACTAAAGGCAATAAATATGATGGCGATGCCAAAGCCAATCACCCCCATGGCCACCAGGGCGATCACCCTCGAATGCGAGGTAACTGCCGACAATGCTGCTGCGATGATCAGCACCACCACCGCTACCAGGTTCAGCGGCATCTCGCTGAAGTTGATTTCCAGGATGATCGGATCTGCCCGCCAGATCATCGTCCACACCAGAACCGAAGCAACCACAAAAACGGTCATCAGGTAAAACCGGTGATAGCCATGTTGCAGGTTCTTCGTCTGCCCTTTGGCAAAAACCAGAAAACTGTCGATCGACGTGGTGAACGTCCTGGAAAACTCTCGTGTAAAGTATTTGATATTCAGCTTATCAGCAACGATAAAAACCTTCTTTTTGTGTCTGTACATCAGATAGCCCGACAGTACCGTCAGCGCACTGAGGCCCAGCACCAGGTTAAACCCATGCCATATCTTCAAGGTAATGGCTTCGATAAACGGACTGATTGACAATACCGCTTGTGAAGTCAGCGGTGTTGCTATCGCTGTGGGATAGACACCCAATACCAGGCTGGCCAGCACCAGGAAAAATGGTCCGATAATCAGTGCCAAAGATGGTGCAGCAGGTTTCTTTTCGTAGGATGGTTCAGTGCCCTTGAAGACATCGAAAAAAAGTCTGAACGACAAAAAAACCAACACCACATTGGTAAAAAAGCTTGCAGCAATCAGTACAACCCGTGCTGTGGGTGCATACATTTTTGCCTCATAGATGAGCTCCTTGCCAATAAATCCCAGCAAAGGCGGTATTCCGGCCATGGAGACCAGAGCCAGCCCCATCACGACTGCGGCGAAAGGCATATACTTATACAATCCGCCCAGTTTGGTGATATCCCGCGTACCCGTCATCTTCTCTATATTTCCGGCCATCATAAACAGCGTCCCTTTGTACAAGGCATGCACCAGTAGAAAGATGATGGCTGCATTGATGGCATATTTGGTGCCTGTACCTATCAGCAGTACCAAGGTACCAAGTGCGCTGACTGTCGTATAGGCAAGTATGCGTTTCAGGTCAGTCTGGGTGATGCTCAGCCAGGCACCCACCACCATGGTGGTGGCTCCGAAGGTTGTCAGCAGGATCATCCATAGGTCGGTACCTCCAAGTACCGGATTTAAGCGCGCCAGCAAGAACACGCCCGCCTTCACCATCGTAGCTGAATGCAGGTAGGCACTCACCGGCGAAGGTGCAGCCATGGCTCCCGGCAGCCAGAAATGAAAAGGAAACTGTGCTGACTTGGTAAAAGCACCTACCAGGATTAGCAGCAAGGCAGGCACGTACAGATTGCTATTCTGGATTGCAGCAGGGTCTGTAAGAATGACCGACAACTCATAGGTACCATATGGAATAGCGAGCAAGACAAAACCTCCAATCAGAGCCAGTCCGCCAAAGCCGGTGATCAGCAGCGCATGAAGGGCCGCCATGCGTGCTTCGGGCTTTTCATGATAGTATCCGATCAGCATGAATGAGCTGATGCTGGTAAGCTCCCAGAAAACGAACATGGTGATCAGGTTTCCCGACACGACGATCCCTAGCATAGAAGCCATAAATAGAGCCAAATAGCCAAGAAAGCGCCCTTTCATGGGATAGGGTTTCATGTAATAACCGGCATACACCATGATGAACGTGCCGATTCCCAGCACGATCAGGCTAAATAGCACTCCAAACCCATCCACATAAAAAGAAAAATCAATGCCATATACAGGAATCCAGGAGAAGCGTTCAGTAATCACCTCTCCAGCATTGATACGCGGAAGTAAGCTCAGATAATACACAAATCCGCCGAAGGGAAATACCGCGTATATCCATCCGGCCATACCTTTCAGATACCTGCGTGTCAGGGGGGCAACTCCGGCTAAAATGATTAATAGTAAAACAACCAGTCCTGTACTCATGCTTCCTCAATTCATAAAAAAACCGGTACAACCGGAGTTAACATACAAAAGGCTAATTTAAGCAATTTTCGATTTTATAACAGCAGACTTGATTGTTTTGTTTAAAACATCTATCAAAATGTCAATTTGACATAATAAGTATCACAAAATGCCATTATGTCTTATTGTAAAGTTGCTTTCCCGAATTAATATTTCTTCCTTATGAAGCTACTTACAGGTTATACATAATTAATTATATACTCGACCAACAACCATCTTATTCAAATCAACAAATCAACAAATCAATCGACCAAAGTTTAGCCAACAATAATACATGTCGGGCATATGGTATATAATTTGATTTTAAGATAATGAGAAAAAAAATTGTTTAACCAAAAAAAAATGGAGGGAAAAGCCATGTTACCAATGTTAAGAAAGAACCGCGCCAGTTTTCCAAGTCTGATTGATGAGTTTTTGGGAAGGGATATGCTTGACAGTGTATTTGCCAATGAGACAGGCATCAGCACGCCGGCAGTCAACGTGATTGAGACGGGAGATGAATTTCGCATTGAAGTGGCTGCTCCAGGCCTTGAAAAGAAAGATTTCAACATTGACCTGGACGGTCGCATGCTCACGATCTCATCTGAGAAGGAGTTTAACAAAGAAGAGAAGGAGGAGCGTTTCATGCGTAGGGAGTTCGGTTACACACGTTTCAGCCGTTCGTTCAGTCTGCCTGAATTGGTGGATGTAGACAAAATCAAGGCTAGCCATAAAAACGGGATATTGAATATCTCCATCCCAAAAATGGAACAAGCCAAGCAAAAACCACCCAAACAGATCGCTATTTCATAGCAACGGATCAGAACTGTAAAGAATTAAACCCCAGCCCCATCAATTCGGACTGGGGTTTTTTTGTTGGTTGTGGGCTAAGTTTAATAGCACCCGTCATCTCGAATCCCTGCGCAGCGAAGCGAAGCAGGGTGAGAGATCCCCTACATGGAAAGACTACCAGGTTACCCCATCTTTCTCAGTGTTCAGCGCCTTGTAATGGGTAGTAGGTTGCGAAAAACACTTTTAACATAAAAATATTCATTAAATTTACCGCTCATCCTTGTTTCTAAAAAAGAGCGTTATGCCCCAAGAACCCTTCCACCTGGTGATCCTGACCGCAGCATTTTGTTGCTCCAGTCTGGCATTTTCCCAAAGTCCGCCTGCACAAATCACTTCTATCCAGGGAGCTGAATCAAGAATGTACAAAACCATCGATGATGCTGAACTTATTTTACACATCTTTCAGCCTCCAGCACGCATGGAGGGAGAATTTTTGCCTGCTATTGTTTTCTTCTTTGGCGGGGGGTGGACATCCGGCACAGTCAATCAGTTTGTTCCTCATTGCAGGTATCTGGCTGAACGCGGCATGATTGCGATCGTGGCAGATTACCGTGTTCGGTCAAGACATGGCGTCACACCCTATGAATGTGTGAATGATGCAAAATCGGCCATACGCTGGGTGAGAGAGAATGCTGACAAATATGGTATCGACACCAGCCGTATTGCAGCATCCGGTGGAAGCGCCGGAGGGCACCTGGCAGCAAGTACAGCCTTAGTAAGAGGCTACGACGAAACATCAGAGAACCTCAGCATTAGCTCCGTACCAAATGCCCTGGTGTTATTTAATCCTGCACTCGACATGAAAAGTATTTTGGAAAGAAGAAGTAACACAGACGGACAAGGGGATTTGGCATTGAGGGCAGAGGAAATTTCACCACTACATCAGGTTCGCAAAAACGCGCCGCCCACCATTATCTTTCACGGCACAGCCGACACCACTGTGCCTATACAACAAGCTGAACACTTTTGCCAGGAAATGCAACGGCATCAAAACCGTTGTGAGCTGATCGCTTTTGAAGGCCGCCCCCATGCCTTCTTCAACTACCGCGATGGCAGCACCGCTGATTACCTTGAGACCCTGAGGCTAACTGATGAGTTTCTTGTCTCTATAGGCTACCTGAAGTAAAGGATTACGTGATGCACCTTTCAACCTTAAACGTTAAACCTTCAACTGACTTGCGCCCTAATTCTCCCGCATCACGTAATCATCATACTCCACTTCAAACCGCAGCTTGTGTTTCGACTCTTCTACGGCAAGGGCCTGAAACGTATTCTTTAACTCCGGGTTGTTTGTCCTTTCAGACAACGCTGTGTACAGCTTAAAGGCAGCCTTCTCGCGCTTCATAGCCAACACCAGGGCATCGGCATACTCCATATTCTCTGAAGGCTTTTCCGCCACAACATAATCGGCGATCTTCAGATCGTTTACATGCTCTGTCTCAAGGTCAAAAACCCGTTCATCTTTGATCTTCTGCAGCCTGGCCTTATGCCCCACTTCCTCCCTGGCAAACTCAAGAAAAACCTCCTGCATCTGCTTGTTTTTCATCTTTGCAGCCAATTGGGTGTAAAAATCAATGGCCTCCTGCTCTGATTGCATGGCAAATTCCAAAATGTCGTCAATGGTTTCAAATGCTTTCATGTTGTTGTGGGTTTGGGTTGTGGTTGTGGTTGTGGGGTCATAGCACCTGTCATCTCGAAGCGCAGCGAGAGATCCCCTACAGACCGAAGTTACGCGGTTACGCGGTTCCCGTGTTAAAGTTCGTTTCAAATCGTTTGGTCAGCACATCGCAGCCATGGTCATACCTCCGTGCCTTATTGTCATCGGATGTGTGATGCAGGGCAAAAACAATGGACTCACGGTCAGGCACACCACGCATCAATCCTGCTGCTTCCAGCAAGATATCTGCCGTTGAAGCATAGCCGGATTTCACACCCAGTAAGCTTAACAATTCCACCAATTGCTCTACCGTATTCATCTCCAAAGGAGACTGATAACTGGCAGCAAACTGCTGAATAAACTTCTGGGAATTGGTAAAGCTACCGCCTGTCTCGAAATGCACGGAAGCAGGCAACACCAACTGTGCCTCTTGTGCCGTCTCACTCATAAACAGGTCTTGCACCACCAGAAAATCAATCTTGTCAAGCACTTCTTTTATCGATTCCTTGTCGATCGCACAGCCTAGTGGGTCCTCCGAAAAAATGAACGCATTCTTTATGTCACCGTTCTTTAATAAGCTGAATTGTTCTTGTTCCACATGATCTGACATACGCTCAACACCCCAGGCATTCGCCAGGGAGGATATGACCGAATGATCCGTCATAGGTCTTCCGCCAGGTGCCAGGGCAGCACACCCGCCCATATCAAAAATTCCATGCGAGTTATTCTTTTCTTTCAAGGATAACAGTCCAGCAGCGGTCTTCCCCGCTTTGCCCGTGATCAGGGCCAGGTTTCTCAGTTCATGACACGCATTGCCTGAGAGATGCTTCTCGGAATATACCAATATAGCATGTGGTTCCAGGTTAAAGCCATCAGCGAATCCGGCAAGCTGCTCATAGCTGCAACCGCTTCTTTCAAGCATGAGTTTAAAATCCTCAGCCAAAACCTGGTCGCGATAGGATTCATACTCAGGACAGTGATCGTCAAGAAACACCCTGTTTTCTTTGTTGTTATCAAGCAAATAATAAATAGCGGCTTTGATGAAGAAATAATAGGACTGAATCCTCAACAAGTCTGTGGCTTTGTGTGCCATCGAACTGTTGTCATGCGTAGTGATGGCCACTATAGGCGCCTTGGTCAAAAAGTGTGTGTTATAGACATAAAAGCCGGGAACGCCATGCTCCATATTGATGTCGCTGCCGAGCAGATAAAACTTCTTACCCATCTTTATCTGTTCAAACGACACGTTGTTCACGCTGTTGGGCATATAGCCAGAGCCCCTGTCCATATAATGGAAACTCGATATATTGTTGGTTTTCACCCCGGCCCTGGCCAGCTTCTGTATCAGGTAGATCTCTTCATTGGTGAGCCTGGCGCCTGCATAGAATCCGTTTTCATCAGGATCAACCGATTGAATCTTATTCAGGATCAAAGCGAAGGCCTCCTGAAAGCTTATCTCTTTAAACTGCCCATTCTCCTTCACCAATGGCCTGGTGATGCGTGTCCTGTCGTTCAGGTAGCGGTATCCGAACTTGCCAAACCTGCAAATGCTCCCGTCTTTATTGATCAAACCGCGACTGCCAGTAACCCGGTTAAAGAAACCCCACTGATGGTGCACATTGATCTCACAGCCTACCGAGCAATAGTTACAGATGGTTTTAAAGGTGTCAGACTTCACAGGTGCCGGCTTAAACGGCACATATTCAGTGATGGCCCCGGTCGGACAAGTGTCTATGCACATGCCACATGACTCGCAGTTGGTTTCTGTAAGTGATCCGTCGAGACTCGGTGTCACATAGGTGTCAAAACCACGGTTTACAAGACCCAGAGCGTTGGCACCTACCACCTCGGAACAAATTCTTACGCACCGGCTGCATAGGATGCATTTGTTGTTATCGATTTCAACAAAGGGATGGTCAAAACGTACCGGATAGGTTTTGTAATCTCCGCCGAATCGCTTCTGGTCTGCCTGGTATTGGGTGGCATACTTTTTCAGGTCGCAGGTATGCAATTCGGTACAGCCACACTCCATACATCGCAGGGTTTCTTTTGCCGCTGACTCAGGGGAATAGCCCAGCTCCACCTCATCAAAATTATCCCGTTTTACAGGGTCAA
>SKYG01000260.1 GCA_007128045.1 Bacteroidales bacterium
ACTTTAACGCCTGCTGTAATCATTCTAGGCAGGCCAAGCCGGATGCCTTGTGGCCTGCGGGTAACAATATATCGATTATTGGTCATATTCTTTGCTGATATGCTTAGTGTGGTTCTCCAACGTTGAAAGGTATATGCCACGTTGGCATCAAGAACCATGTAGCTGTCGATTTTGCCAATACGTCCATCGGCCGATGGGGTAACCGTATTGTTTATATCGGTGTATTGCGAGTCGGTATAATTGGCTGTTATTCTCGCAGAAACACCCTTGGTATGCTCATATAACAGTGAGGTGTTGGCAAATAATGCCGGGGCGTAGGGGGTCTTATTTCCTTTAATGTTGATCATGGTGCCTTGATCAGCAATATACCTGTCTTTGTTAAATGTTGAATGTACAATGGTAACATAGCCATCCCAGCTGATTATATTGTTCAAATCATCCCACCATTGGCTGAATATTATTTCTGCGCCTGCTTCTATTCCCTGATGCAGCGTCCTGCCTCCATTAACCAACCCTGCCCCCTGCCCACCTGCTGACTCTGCTACTGGTACCACCTGGTTAGAGAAGTCCATATAAAAAGCCGTTACTTCATAAGATATTCCGGCAACGGGTTGTTGTCTGATTCCTAATTCATAGTTCCAGCTTTTTTCGGCATCAAGTTCATACACCAGACCGGTATTTGAGATGGCATCTTTGATTCTTGGAGGGGCAAATCCTCGGTGTATGCCGCCAAATATTGTTGCATTGCCATTCATATTCAGGTTAAACCCGATGCCTGGAATTATCTCTGATAATGAACCAGCGGCAAAAAGCAGGGTGTCTCTGATATGGTTTTCTCCGTTAATGGCAAACCTTCCTCTTCTGATGTCGCGATTATATTGATAGTGTTCCATCCTCAGTCCGGCGGTTATTGTTACATGCTGTGAAACCATCATCTGATTATGGACAAAAAAACTGTTTCCATATCCGGTTCGTATCTCATCGTCCTGCAGATTGCCACTGGAGGCATTCTCGTGGTTCCCGTTTATGCGTTGCTCGAAAGCTCGTTCAAAAAGAAATCTTGCGCCTGCATGAAGTTCATTTTCCTTTCCCCTTAATTGCCATGAAGTCAAATAGCGGCTTTCCAGTCCTGCTACCTCAAATTGCCTGTTTCTGTTTCCTGTTGAATTGCGCATGTATATGGCTCCTTTTGGGATGGATTCATCACCCCACACCACCCCGGAAAAATTATTTGGCTTGGGGTTTAGCATCCCTGATGCATCAAAACTATTATATGTAAAATCCTGACGTTGCCAGTTTCTGGTTGTGGTATAACCATATGCCTTCGTGGTTAATCGGCGATTTTCACGGAAGAAGTGATTATGGGTTAATGACAGGGCGTAACGTCTGATGTTCAATCCGTCATTGGGTGCAATCCTGGAAAAGTCATACTTTCCACCTGCCTCATACATGGTTTGCGTAATGCCAACATAAGTTGCATTAGATGTTTCATCATATACTGCAAACCTTAATCCGAGGTTTGATTGTTCACTTAGCTTTGTTCTTACCCGGGCTGACAGATCATGTACCCTGAAGTTCAAAGAACCTACGCTGTCGGCTTGTTTTGTCAGGTAGTTTACATGATAGCCGGTATGTTCGAATGTGTTTCCATAAGATAACATGGATGTAAAGTACCCACCCTGTGCTCCACGGACTACCGCAGAACCAGCAGGTTCAATTGGGGGGTCAGCGGTGATATAGTTTATAACACCCCCAATAGTTTGAGGCCCGTATAGGATAGACCCACTGCCTTTAAGAATCTCAACACCCGTCATTCTTTCCATTGCCGGGGTGTAATACATCTCAGGCTCTCCATAAGGTGCCAGGGCAACAGGAATTCCATCCTCCATAACAAGTACCGTGCGGCTCCGGTCAGGGTCCAACCCCCTGATACCTATATTGGCGCGAAGGCCAACTCCTTCTTCATCTACAACGTGCACTCCGGGCGAACGCCTGAATACTTCATTCCCACTAACCGGGTTAATTGATAGGATATGTTGATTGTCTATGTAACTGAGCGAGCCAGGTACTTTTTCAAAAATGCCCTTTCTGTCGGCGAATATACTTACCTGCTCCATCTGATACACATGTGCCGGAAGCACCAAATCCAGTTCAAGTGTATCACCTGGCTTCAGATGCACCTCCCTGCGGTAATCTTTATATCCCAGCATGGAGGCTCCTAATGTCCAGACGCCCGGATCAACCGACCTAAATATAAACTTGCCATTTTGGCCGGATGTTGTACCGGTTTTGGTGCCAATTAAGGCCAGGTTAACGTGGGTGAGCGATTTATTATTGTTGTCGGTTACAGTGCCAATAATCGTTCCCTTTAATGGTTTGTCATCCTGCATGTCGTCGTATTGAAGTGTGCGAGCTGACAGCGAGCCGCACAGAATTATACTGTAATGAAGAAGTATAGTTATCTTGATAGTTAATCGTGTTGTCATGTGGTAATATTTTGTCTGAAAGTCTGAAGGTCGGAAAGTCTGAAGGTCTGAAGGTCTGAATGTCAAATGTTGGTAGCTGATGCATGCTGATCCATGTATCAGATTAACTTAGCCACAAAAATACATAGGAAGATGTGATCATACAATCCCCAATAGTAGGGATTTTGGCATTATACAGGCGGAGCCCTGCCGCTCAAAAACAATTCAGCAATTCAACAGTTCAACAATTCAACAATTCAACAACTCAACAGTTTATTTTCCTTGCCAGGCTGAAGAATATCGTTCGTACATGTTTTCCGAAAAGGATTGCTGTGACCAGGCAGATCATGGAGAATGAGAAGATGGTCATGGGCACGCCGATGTATTCGGCTATTGCTCCTGCCAGGAGGCTTCCAAGGGGTGTTATTCCCATAAAGGTAAGGCTGTACAGGGAAACGACCCGGCCGCGTTTGTCTTCATCGGAGATGCTTTGGAGCAGGGTGTTGGTTGCATTGAATTGCATGATCATCCCAAAACCTGTAAAAACCAAAGCTATAACTGACAGCATCATATATGGCGACAGGGCAAATATGGCAAGACCCGATGCGAAGGTCATGGCAGCCATAAAAGTTAGTCTTGGCATGTTAAGAACATTTTTTCTGGATGCGAGGAACAGTGCACCTGCCAATGCCCCGGCACCTAATGATCCGGTAAGAAGACCCAATGTTTGGGCATCACCTTTCAGAATATCGGCAGCAAACAGGGGCATCAGTGCCTGGAAGGGCAACCCAAAAAAGCTACTAAACGCTAAAAGCAACAGCAAGTATCTTAACGATTGATGTCTCATTGCATACTGAAGCCCTTCTTTCAGTTGGTTGATTATAGATGCTGCATGAGCTGCGGCATATTTTTTAGAAATCCGTATGGCCAGAAGTCCTCCAATGGTAGTGGTAAAGCTTATACCGTTTATGAAAAAACACCATCCTTCGCCCACCCAGGCTATAAGTACACCCCCAACAGGCGGCCCTATGAATCTGGCCAGGTTATAGGCTGAGGAGTTTAGTGCGATGGCATTGCCAAGGTCTTGTTTTCTGGTAACGATGTCAGGCACGAATGCTTGTCTGAAAGGGGTGTCGAAGGCAAGTATGACCCCGTTGCATACCGCCAGAACGAGGATCCAACCAACAGTAATGCGGTCAGTGAGCACGAGCCACGACAACATGAACGCGATCAGCATGGCCATAGACTGTGACAGAATGATGGTATTTCTGCGATTCCATCTATCGGCAAGTACCCCCGCAAAGGGGGTTATGAACAACGATGGAATTTGCAGAGCAAACACGATAGTGCCAAGCAACAAGGCTGAGCCGGTAAGCCTGTACACAAGCCATCCCATGGCAATATTCTGTACCCAGGTACCGATCAGCGAGATACTTTGACCAATAAAGAAATAACGATAATTACGATAGCCCAACGCCCGAAACATGTCCCTGAATGTGATGAGATTTATTTGAAGTCCTCTGAAAGGGATCATGACAGGTAAGTAATATTAGGGCTGTTTGGGGTCAGAACAGGCAAAATTACAAAAAATGCAACATTGGCCGGGTGATTTCGTATACATTGATAGAGATACAGGATCATAACCGGATGTTTTTTTTGGGTTCTGGAGATTAATATGTTGATAAAAATATAATTGGTGGAAATCATCGGGTCGATCGATTATTTTAGTATCTTTAATGCCGCAAAGTTGATGGTTGTGAAAAGATTGGCTAATGGAAACAACAGACAAACTCTGCAATAATGAACAAGGGATTCATAGTTTTTTCTCTTCTGGCGTGCTGGCTTGGAATTGCTTTTAGTCAGACTGGCAGTGACTCTGGTATTTATGGGTACCGAAGTGGTTATCAAACCAGCGATGCATCAGATATTTCTTCCCGACAACAAGTAAAGTACAACATTACCCCCCTGGGTGGGTGGATAAATGTGTTTTCTGAAGGCTTTAATAATATTTCATTGCTGCCAGGTACAGGATGGAGTATGATCAACAACAGTGATCCTCTTGGCTCTTCAGGATGGTTTCAGGGAAATCAAACATTTAATTCATATGATGGTAGTAGCAATGCCTATATTGCTGCAAATTATCTTAATGCCATCAGTCCAGGCACAATCAGCAACTGGCTTATATCACCTCATGTCAATATAGTGGATGGAAATGAGTTGAGGTTCTGGACAAGAACCAACACTGGCAGCACCATACCTGATAGGCTGGAGGTAAGAATGTCGTTGAATGGTAGTAGTGACGATGTTGGTAGTACAGCTATATCGGCAGGAGATTTTTCCGAGTTATTACTGACTATCAATCCAACGCTTACATCAGGGGGGTATCCTGAAGCCTGGACACAATACACTATCGTAATTTCCGGGGTTCCGGCACCTGCCAACGGCCGTTTTGCATTCAGGTATTTTGTGGAGGACACCCAAAACAATGGCAATTTTATTGGGATAGACCGGGTACAGTATCTTGTGCCCACATCTATGGTGCCGTTAAGCAACTGGGCTATGGTCTTAAGCCTTGGTTTGATGGCGGCTTTTTCACTGTGGTTCTTTAGAAGGGTTCTTTGTTAACCCCGGCGTAACCTACCAAACTTTTGTAAAAAATCGTCTTTTGTCAAAAGGCTGTTGTTGACTTCGATTCGTGGGCAACCACAAGGGTTGCCCCTACATTGGTACGTGGGCCGTATTCAATCCGGGCGTATGCAATACGCCCCTACCATTTGTTAATAAATTCAACCTTTCGGACAGGTCCAGCCCTGTCCCTACAAATAATCAATTCAACCTTTCGGACAGGTCCAGCCCTGTCCCTACAAATAATCAATTCAACAATTCAACAATTCAACTTTTTAACCTACTCGGATGTGGCAGCCAGAACATATTCTGTGGCTTTATCTTCTGTAACGATTTGGCCGTCGAATAGCCTGATAATCCTTTGAGAATAGGATGCGTCATGGTGTGAGTGTGTTACCATGATGATGGTCGTACCGTTTTTGTTCAGTGTTTCGAGCATATTCATCACCTCTTCGCCATGGGTGGAGTCCAGGTTACCTGTAGGCTCATCAGCCAGAATGATATGGGGTTTTGCAACTACTGCCCTGCAAACGGCCACCCTTTGTTGTTGTCCGCCTGATAGTTGGAGGGGGAAGTGGTTTTTACGGTGCATGATTTGCATTTGGTCTAACACCTCCTCAACCCGTTTTCTTCTTTCCGAAGTGCTGTATCCCAGGTAAATAAGTGGTAATTCGACATTTTCAAATACGGTCAGCTCATCAATAAGGTTAAAGTTTTGAAATACAAAACCGATATTTCTTTTTCGTAGGTTTGCACGTTGTCTTTCAGAATAGTTTGAAACTTCTTCCTCTAGAAAAAAATATTGTCCGTTGCTTGGGTTGTCGAGTAATCCCAATATGTTTAATAGTGTGGATTTTCCGCATCCTGAAGGCCCCATAATGGCCACGAACTCGCCTTCCCTGATTTCAAATGACACCTTATTCAGCGCAGTAGTTTCAACTTCTTCTGTACGGAACACTTTTGTTAATTCAATGGTTTTAATCATGACGATAAAATTTTAAAGCTGTGTGTATGTTTTATGACGTATAGTTTGCGTAAAATGTTACATGTAGTTGATCATCTAAGAGTACGAGTGTGTTAAGTTGTCTTTTATCTGAATATTAGTCTGTCTTTGCCTCCAAACGCGTCATATGATGATACGATAACCCTTTCGCCGGGTTGGAGACCTTCGAGCACTTCATAATGGTGAATATTTTGCCTTCCTATGCGTATTGGGCGTTTGCTGGCCTGTGTGCCTGAAGCGTCAAGTACATAGATCCAATTGCCGCCTGTTGCCTGATAAAATCCTCCACGGGGTATAATAATTGCCTCAGCCACGCCGCTAAACTGCAGACGGAGCTGAATGGTTTGTCCGCGACGCAAGCCTTCTGGTCCTTCATCCACAAAATGCATATCAACTTCAAAGGCACCTGCGGTAATGTTACTGTAAATTTTGCTTACTTCCAGCTTGTATGTCTGTCCGCCATATTCAAATTCAGCCCTTTGCCCGGGGAAGGTTCTGTTCACATACCGTTCATCGATCCGTGCGCGTAATTTGAAGCCATCAAGCACATCTATCTGGCCGAGGTTTTCACCTGATGCCTTAGTCTCTCCCCTTTCAACGGTAAAGGAGGATAGTTGCCCGGCAATCGGGGCTCTGATAGTCAGATTGTCAAGGTTGCGGTTCAGCATGCTTATGTTCTGCTGCATCCGTTCGATGGATGTTTTTATGCTGGCAAGCTGGGTGGCAGTGTACAGGGAGTCATGTTTCATAGTCCTGTTAGCTATATCATGCCTTCGTAATGAGAACCGGTAGTCTCTCTCGGCGTTTTCATATTCTTCTTTGGAAATAACACCTTCACGGTAAAGTTCTTTTTTTCGTTCGAAATCAATCGCTGCCGTTTCGAGCTGGTAGTCGATCTCTGTAAGCTGCCGCTCCAGTGCAAATTTATTTTGTTCCAGGGCCAGTTGGGTGTTTTGGTATTGATTTAAGACTTCCAGGGCATGGTTTTCCTGCTGTATATATTGCATCTCCATGGAAAGGTTCGACAATCTAAGTATTTTTTCGCCTTCTTCCATAATGGCACCATCGCGTACATATATTTCTTCTACACGGCCACCGAATACAGCATCAAGATAAATTGTTACCAGTGGCTGTACAATTCCATCTACTGGAATAAACTCCTGGAAACGGCCATTCTCGACAACTGCAATGGTCATTCTGTCTTTGTCGGTATACAACCTGCTGCTGGTATCGCGAAGAAAAATAAGGTAAAAAACGAATACCAAAAAAAGCATGGATATGCCAATTGAAGCAATTTTTTTTGGTGTCCATTTTTTCTTTTCTAATATCCGGTCCATATCAGGCAGCTTAATAACTATAACATTCATTACAAACAATAACGAATTTCATGCCATATACTTTATACTACTTATTATCAGACATGTGCAAATTATGAGCCAGATCAATAATGTATAATGTGTTCATTTACGTGCACTTGCTGTCTGAAAGCGAACATCCGCATTCCCACTCCCAGCTCTATAAATGAGGCAGTAAAGCGGTTTGAGTTCAGACAGAAGTGAATCAAAAGCTTGTTATGAGTTTGGTAGCGAAATCCAATACGGGTATATAATGCCTCTTTC
>SKYG01000113.1 GCA_007128045.1 Bacteroidales bacterium
ACCATTCAGCCCAAAAATCAACCAGTACGGGTTTATCTGATTTTAGAACCAATTCTTCAAAGTTAGCGTCTGTAAATTCAAGTGCCATAATAAATTATCTTTATAGTTGTTTTTTGTTGCATTTGTATGTGCAAATATAAATTAATTTCCCAACAATTTGAATTTAAACATAACACTAATTGAGTCTGTAATTAAGTTGAAAATGCTTTAACATGTCCTGAAGAAAGCCAACAGGTTCGATGTTTATTTTTCGTGAGATCAAATCAACACTATTTTTTTCAACCCGATCACTTATAGATATTTTAAGCCGTGATTTGCCTTTGTGTTTTTTTGCATATTCCAATAGCATTTTTATCAAAAATTCATTGATGTCGCCGACCGGCAATATTAATGATAGTTCTGACATGCCTATATCTGATAGCTCGCTTAACAGGCCAATATGTTTGATTTTAATTTCGATTTGTGAATTGTTATACCTGTTCTCCTGTATTCTCGCCTTTACATATACAAACTGTTGGTTTTCCAAAAAATGTTTTAATTTCAGATAATCTTCAGCGAAAAGAAACAACTGATGGGTATCGGTATAGTCTTCTATTTGAAAACTGCCATATGGTTTTCCATTTTTGGTGTACTTATGCACTGCACCAGTGATTATGCCGGCGAATGTTACTTCCTTGTTTCTAAGTGTTGGCAGGTTTTTTAAATCTCCGACAGTAATATTGCACAGATGGTTTATCTGTATCTTATAGTCATCCAGTGGGTGCCCTGAGATGTACATTCCTGTAACTTCCTTTTCTTCGCGAAGCATTTCAAGCTTATTCCATTTTGGACAATCGGGCAAGGTTAAATCGGGAAAGCTCGACTCTTCATTCTCTTCAAACAGGTTCATCTGGGAAGTATTCTCCCGTAACAAAACCTGATTTGTATGTCGAATGAGGCGATCAATAAAGCTCGTCAGCCCCTGATCATCGGAAAAAAAGAACTGTGCCCTGTGGCATTCTGAGAAACCATCAAAAGCACCGGCTCTTGCGAGTGATTCAAACACCCTCTTATTTACGGTTCGCAGGTTAACACGGCGGGAAAAGTCAAAGATATTCAGATAGGGCCCATTTTTGTGCCGCTCCGACACGATGTTTTCAACCGCACCTTCTCCCACGCCTTTAATAGCGCCCAGACCAAACCTGATCTCACCTTTATTGTTAACAACGAAGTTAAACGTACTTTCATTGACATCCGGGCCCATTACAGGAATACCTTGTCGATGGCATTCTTCCATCATGAAGGTAATTTTTTTCAGATCGCTGAAGTTGTGCGTCAGCACTGCGGCCATATATTCAGCCGTATAGTTGGCTTTCAGATAGGCTGTGCGATAAGCGACGAACGAGTAGGCTGCAGAATGCGACCTGTTAAAGCCATATTGTGCAAATCGTGCCATAACATCAAATATCGTTTCGGCCTTTTCCGGATCGATACCTTTTTTTTGAGCACCTTCGATGAAAAAAACCTTTTGTTTTTCCATCTCTTCCTTTTTCTTCTTCCCCATGGCACGTCTGAGAATATCGGCACTTGCCAGTGAGAAGCCCGCCATAATCTGAGCTGCCTGCATAATCTGTTCCTGGTAAACCATAATGCCGTAGGTGGGTCGCAGTATCTCCTCCAGCCAGGGATGTGGGTATTCAACATCTTGTCTGCCATGTTTCCTGCTTATATACAAAGGTATAAATTCCATGGGGCCAGGCCTGTATAAGGCATTCATGGCGATCAGATCTTCAATATTTGTCGGTTTTAGCTCTTTCAGGTATTCACGCATACCTGACGATTCAAACTGGAAGGTACCTATGGTTTCGCCTTTTTGATATAGTTTATAGGTGTCTGGGTCATCCAGAGGGATTTTCTCTATGTCGATTTTGCTGCCGTACCTGTTTTCAATATTTGTCAGTGCTTCCTTTATGATCGATAATGTCTTTAGCCCCAGGAAATCCATCTTCAGCATTCCCACTGATTCAACGGATTTCCCTTCATACTGCGTCACCGGCAAGTCTGAGTCTTTCTGGGTGCTCAATGGAAGGCAATCTACAAGATTGGTCGGACCAATAATCACCCCACAAGCATGCACGCCGGTTTGTCTGTTCGACCCTTCGAGCATCTGGGCAAATTTCAGGGTTTCCTGTATTAAAGGGTTATCATCTTTAAGTGCCTTGGCCAGATCCGGAACCTCCTTGTAGGCTTGTTTTAGGGAGACCCCGGCCCGTTCGGGCACCAGTTTCGCCAGCCGGTCGGCTTCAGAAAGTGGCAATTTAAGAACGCGCGCTACATCCCTGATAGAAGATTTTGCTGCCATGGTTCCAAAAGTCACAATCTGTGCAACCTTTTCACGGCCATACTTGTTAATGACATATTGTAATACTTTGTCTCTGCCTTCATCATCAAAATCGATATCGATATCTGGCATAGAGACCCGTTCAGGATTTAGAAAGCGTTCAAAAAGCAGGTTGTATTTGATGGGATCAATGGCGGTTATCCCAGTGCAATAGGCAACTGCTGATCCTGCAGCACTGCCCCTGCCGGGCCCAACTGCCACATCCATCTGGCGGGCTTGATTGATAAAGTCCTGCACAATAAGAAAGTAGCCGGCAAACCCCATTTCCCGGATCACTCCAAGTTCAAAGTCCAATCGCTCTTTTACCTCATCAGTTATTTTTGGATATAAGCGTGCAGCACCTTCGTAAGAGAGATAACGAAGATAATCATCTTCTGAAGAATAGCCTCCAGGTAATGGAAACCCAGGAAGCATCACCTTTTTGGTCGTTATTTCGTAATCGTCTACTTTATTGGAAATCTCTGCTGTATTGCTGATGGCTTCTGGAATATCTTCAAACAATCTGACCATCTCTGCCCTGGTTTTCAAATATTCCTGGCCAGTGTACTTCATCCTGTTGGGATCATCAAGGTCTTTACCTGTTTGTAAGCAAACCAGTATGTCGTGCGCTTTGGCATCTTCAGCATTGACGTAATGACAATCATTTGATGCAATAACCTTTAGGTTCAGTTGTTTTGCAATGCTTAACAATGCCTGGTTAACTGGTTCTTGCTCCGGCAATCCATGCCGCTGCAGTTCCAAATAAAAGTCATCTCCAAATACGTCAATATATTCCCTGACCAGTTCAATAGCATGTTCCGCCCCCTTCTCCATTATTGCCTGCGGTACTTCTCCACCCAAACAGGCTGTGGAAGCAATGATGCCTTCATGGTATTTAAACAGCAACTCTTTATCAATACGGGGTGTGTAATAGAAGCCCTCTAAAAATCCATATGATACCATCCTGGAAAGATTCTCGTATCCGATACGGTTTTTAGCCAGCAACACCATATGATACCCGCTGCGGTCTTCCCTGCCTTTCTTTTCGAACCGACTACCGTCAGCAACATACACTTCGCATCCAATGATGGGTTTGATGCCAAGTTTACGTGCATAGCCAGAAAAATGAAGCACCCCGTACATATTGCCGTGGTCGGTAATGGCCAGTGCTTTCATCCCGTCTGCGGCAGCTTTATCCAACAAAGGTTCAATAGATGATGCTCCATCTAAAATGGAGTATTGCGTATGGACATGTATATGTGTAAATTGTGGAATTTCCATCATGGTGTATTTTGGTTGATAAAAATATACAAATTATCACTGAGATTATCCGGAAATTGTTCACAATCGACCTTTTTTTATGAACCTTTATCAAAATACAGGGGTATGATTTTTTTATTTGAAAAAAAAACCGGATATTTGCACCCCTGAATTCAATTTATTTATTTATCTAATTATTTGATCCAATGCCAACAAGAATCAGACTACAAAGAAAAGGCAAGAAGGGGCAACCCTTTTACCACTTGGTAGTAGCGGATGGTCGTGCACCCCGGGACGGAAAATTTATTGAGAGACTTGGCACTTACAACCCCATGACCCACCCTGCTACCATAGACATCAACTTTGACCGCGCCCTTTATTGGGTGCAGGTAGGCGCTCAGCCGACCGACACTGCGCGTAGCATTTTATCGCATAAAGGGGTTTATTTAAAGCATCACCTGCTCAAAGGCGTTACTAAAGGAGCCCTTACTGAAGATCAGGTAGAAGAGAAATTTGAAGCCTGGCTGAAAGAGAAAGAAGAAAAACTCGCCAAGGTATCAAAGGAAAAAGAGCTTTCTGACAAAGAGCAAGCCAAGAAACAGCTTGAATACGAAAGAAAGATTGACGAAGCAAGGGCCAATGAACTGGCTAAAAAACGGAGTACTGTTGTAGTGGAAGAGCGCGCTGCATCAGCAAAACAATCTGAAGCTCCCGATAAGGGCGAAGCCCCTGAAGCCAGTGCAGCAGAAACCACTGAGGTTGTTGCTGAACCTGAAGCTACAGCAAGTGATGAAAAAGTTGATGAGAAAGCTGCTAAAACTGAAGAACCGGAAGCTCCCACCAAAACCGAGGATGCTGAAGAATCTCCGGCTGATGCGGACAAAAAAGCGGAATAGCTCGTTTATTAATGATATAGGCTGTTAAGATGAATGCATCTGACTGCTTTTATTTGGGTTATGTGTCCAAGACATTTGGGTACAAAGGGGCTCTAACATTTTTTTTGGATGTTGATAACCCTGCCGATTATAAAAAATTGGAATCAGTATTCATCCAATTAGGAGGAAAACTGGTTCCTTTTTTTATTACATCATTATCAATTCGCCCAAATAGCCGTGAAGCAAATGTATATCTTCAGGGCATTGACACGGAAGAAAAGGCGACGTCTCTTTGCAACAAGGAATTGTATTTGCCCCTGACCTTTCTACCCGAACTGAAAGGAAATAAATTTTATTTTCATGAGGTTGAAGGGTATGAGGCTATTGACAACCAAATGGGAGCAATAGGGATCATAGAAAGGGTTATAGACTTGCCAGGCAATCCGTTGTTCCTTATAAGATCCGACTACCAGGAAATACTGATCCCAG
The DNA here is from genome assembly GCA_007128045.1 of Bacteroidales bacterium. GTDB lineage: Bacteria > Bacteroidota > Bacteroidia > Bacteroidales > UBA7960 > SKYG01. Next base: position 4,984 of record SKYG01000113.1, read on the forward strand.
TAAGGGATGAATTTATCCAAAAACTTGACAGAGAGAATCGCAAGATTTTTCTTGACCCACCCGATGGCCTGATAGATATCTATAAGGAATCCTGACAGATCAGACCCTTTGCAGGGGTCAGACTTTAAGTACCTCCCCTTCAGATTTTGCAATGATAACCGCGCCACATGAGTCGCTCCAAACATTGACGGTGGTTCGGAACATATCAAGTATCCTGTCTACGGCAAGTATCAGCCCTACCCCTTCCAAAGGCAATCCAACAGCAGTAAGAATTATGGTAATGATGACCAGGCCTGCCATAGGAATACCGGCTGCACCAATTGATGCCAATAATGCTGTAAGAACGACTATGCCTTGCTGTAAAAGGGATAGCTCAATGCCATAAGCCTGCGCAATAAACAAGGCAGCCACACATTCATATAAGGCTGTGCCATCCATATTAATCGTCGCGCCAAGGGGTAAAACAAAACCTGTTGTTTTAGTTGATACACCACTGTTTTTTTCTACGGCTTCCATGGTAAGAGGTAGGGTGGCATTGCTACTTGAAGTAGAAAAAGCAGTTAGCAAAGGAACCGTCATTCCCTTTGCATGCTTTATAGGATTTGACTTGCCAATAACCCGAACCAACAATGGCAATATTATAAAGGCATGAATACAGAGTGCTCCCAGTACACAAAGCATATAAATACCCATTCTGCTGAAAATGGGCAGAAGATTATCAGCATGCTCAGCAACCAGGCCTGACACAATACCAAAAATACCAAAAGGGGTAAATTTGATGACAAACATAGTTACCTGCATCATAACTTCAAAAATGGCGTTAAATGTTTTTTCAATTGGCAGTCTGAATGAAGACTTAACACGTGTTGCAAAAAAGCCAAAAAGTATGGCAAAAAATATGATAGAAAGCATATCACCTCGTGCCATTGACTCTATAATATTATTAGGTATTATGTTTATCAGTGTTTGGCCAAAGCTCTCAGCACTGGCATCAAGCCCTTCCACCATGCTGCTCAATCCAAGATCCGCACCTACGCCAGGTTTTACCAGATTCACCACAAATAATCCCGTAAAAATGGCAAACAAACTTGTCATAATGTAGTAGGAGAACGTTTTAATACTCATTCTGCCCAGATTCTTTGCCGAACCAATACCTGTTACTCCAGACACGATAGAAGAAAAGATCAGGGGTACGATGATCATGCGTAATGCCCTTAAAAAAATGACCCCCATCCAGGTGACATACTGTACATAATTTGTGAAAAATATCCCAAATAGAATTGATAAAATGAGGGCAATCAGTATTTGCCAGTGTAGTGCGAGTTTTTTCATTTGCCGGACAGTGTTGCTGATTTTCTGAATAATCTGGCAATATTACAAAAACAAATCCAAACAGCTAGGTTATAAAATCGTATTTTTGTCAAAAAAAACGGTGAATACAGCATTATTTATCGCCAGGAGTCTTTGGTCTGAAAAAGGCAGAAAAAGTTTTACGGGAATTATTCGCGTAATAGCTGTATTGAGTATCTCGCTGGGGCTTGGTGTTATGATCATTGCGATGGCTGTGGTTACCGGCTTTCAGACAGAGATAAGAAATAAGGTTATCGGGTTTGGTTCACATATTCAGATAACTAATTTTGACTATAATTTGTCAACCGAAAATTATCCCATAAGCAGGTATCAGGATTTTGTTGATGACCTATTAACTCTAGACGGCATACACCATATTCAGGTCTTTGCCACCAAAGCCGGGATTTTAAAAACAGAGCAGGATATTCATGGTGTCGTTCTTAAGGGTGTAGGCGCTGATTTTGACTGGTCTTTTTTCCGGCGCCATCTTACCAGCGGAGTACTGCCCGATTTCAGTGATGATGTCAGATCAGATGAGATCGTGATATCTGCAAATATAGCCCGTTTGCTGCAATTATATCCTGGTGATGCTGTGTTTATGTATTTTATCCAGGATCCCCCACGTATCAGACGGTTTACAATTGCTTCCATCTATGATACAGGTCTGGAAGAACTTGACAAAATGTTTATTCTGGGCGACATCAGACACGTTCAAAGGTTAAATGACTGGAGTGATGAGTATATTGGAGGGTTTGAAGTGTTGGTTGACGATTATAAACATATTCCCTTGCTGACCCGGAAGGTGTTTGACTATATACCTTACGACCTGGATGCAAAAAGTATACGACAGGTCTATCCGCAAATTTTTGACTGGCTTGCCCTTCTAGACATGAACGTTGTTGTCATTTTGTCATTAATGTTGCTGGTAGCAGCCATAAATATGGTTACCACACTGTTGATATCTGTTCTCGAGAAAACCAACCTGATTGGTATTTTAAAGGCTCTGGGGGCGACCAATAGATTCATAAGAAGGGTATTCCTCCTTGGTGCTGCTTTCACAATCGGTAAAGGATTGTTTTTTGGAAATATTCTGGGTTTGGCATTTTGCTGGCTGCAGCACCATTTTAGCTTCATTAAATTATCACAGGAGTCTTATTATGTGTCGGAAGTACCTGTGAATGTTGTATGGTCACATGTCGTACTTCTCAATGTGGGAACATTTATTGTTTGTATGGCATTGCTGATCTTACCTTCATTAATCGTAACGCGTATTTCGCCTGTTAAGGCCATAAACTTCAGATAGCGGTTACAAGAAACTTAACGACCAAGGGCTTATAGCGACCGTAAATCTAACAGTCTTGAAACCCTGGCAAACGAA
>SKYG01000264.1 GCA_007128045.1 Bacteroidales bacterium
TAACCCACAACCCACAACCCACAACCCATTAAACCCCCCACACCATGTTTAGCAAACAAACCTATCTGCGACGAAGGGAAAGCCTTCGCAAAAGTGTAAAAGAGGGCCTGATCCTGATTCTTGGCAACGTTGATGTGCCTATGAACTACCGGTCGAATACCTATCATTTCAGGCAAGACAGCAATTTCCTGTATTTTTTTGGCATTGACCACCAGGGTATGGCAGGGGTGATCGACATTGACAATGGCCGTGATTACCTGTATGGCGACGATGTGACCCTTGATGATATTATCTGGATGGGGCCTCAGCCTCTGGTGAGCGAAAAAGCGGCCAGCGTTGGTGTTGACCATTCAGCTTCTTCCCAGGGTCTGTATAAAATTATTGAAGAGGCGCGCAAGGCTGGCAGAAAGATACATTTTTTGCCTCCTTACCGTGCTGAGAACAAACTGCTTCTATACAAACTACTTGGCGTTCATCCCGATGAACTGGCAGCCATGGCGTCGGTAGAGCTGATAAAAGGGGTTGTGGCACTGAGGTCGGTAAAGGAGGATCAGGAGGTCATCGAGATTGAGAAGGCGATAGACACGGCCTGGCTGATGCATACCACCGCGATGAAAATGGCACAGAACGGCGTGTATGAGTATGAAATAGCGGGTGCTATTGAGGGCATTGCCCTCGCTGCCGGAGGCGCAGTGTCTTTTCCAATTATTCTCAGCAAGCATGGAGAGACCTTGCATAACCATGACCATAGCAACAAACTTAACACCGGCGATCTGATGATCGTGGATGCAGGTTGTGAGCTGTCTTCAAAATACGCGACTGACCATACACGAACGATCCCGGTAGGAGGTAGCTTTAGCCAACGGCAAAAAGAAATCTACCAGATCGTTCTGGATGCAGAAGTAAAAGCTATCGAAGCAATCAAACCGGGTATGACCTATCAGAGCATACATTATCTCGCTGCAGAAGTAATCGGAAACGGCCTGAAGCAGCTGGGTGTTATGAAAGGAAATATCACGGATGCGGTAGCAGCCGGAGCACATGCCATGTTTTTCCCGCATGGTCTGGGGCATATGATGGGACTTGATGTTCATGATATGGAAGACCTGGGAGAAAACCATGTTGGATATGATGATGAAATCAAACGCTCTGAAATCTTCGGTACGGCATTTTTACGCCTGGGAAGAAGGCTGCAGGAAGGCTTCGTGCTTACCGTCGAACCAGGCATCTATTTCATTCCTGCCCTGATTGAGAAATGGGCAGGGGAAAGAAAATTCAAGGAGTTCATCAACTATGACAAGGCGCAAGAATATATCGGGTTTGGTGGCGTACGTATTGAAGATGATGTGCTTGTTACCGGCAGCGGCTATCGCATACTGGGAAAACCCATCCCAAAATTGATCGATGAGGTAGAAAAAATAGTTAAAAGTTGAGGTGTTTAAAAGTAGGGGCGAAAAACCTTTCGCCCACGGATCAATGAAGGGACATCCCAATTTCATTCGCCCAAGGACCTATCAATAACGATGATGTGTTATCCCAGTTATGGCGATGATGTGTTGAGGTCGATTACGATCTCGTAGCGGTTGTAACCGGCGAAGACACCCAGCCCTCCTTCGATGTTTGAATAGATCAGCACGGGTTCGGCAAACGGATTGTCGGGGAAATAGTTTTCCAGGGTTTTGTGGTAGTGGTAATAGTGTTCGTCGGTGGCAAGCAGAAGCAGGTACACATTGCTGGTTTCAATCTCGTCTTCAGAGGGTCCCTCGAACCAGTGGTAGCGGTAGTTGTATGCCTCCGCACGCATTACGAAACGACGTCCTTCCCTGCCTTTGTTGGAGATATAGCTTTCTCCGGAGATGGTTTGGAACTTGCGTTTCCCTGTGCCAATGGTGTCTTGTTCAACCATATACCTCAACTCATCGAGATAGGCTGCAGGGGCATAAAAGTTTTCATGCTGGCCTGGGATATCTGAGAAACTGTAATCTAACTGGATCAGCTCTGACCAATCAAAGTTCTCGACTTCGTACCTGTCGATTTGTAAGGTATTGTTTGGGAAAGGCACATAACAAACGCCTGTAACTGATTCATAGCCATCAACATACACCCTGAGGGTATAATGGTTTCCGGCAGTGATGGGGAACAAATTTGTTGACAAGGCATACACATTCTTTTCAGGATAATAGGGAACAACAACTCCTGGCTGGTTCTTTTCAGCGATGCGGACAGTAGCATGATCAATAAGCCGGATGGATTCCTGTGAAGTTCCAAGACTTACCGGGTTGGACCAGCTTACCATCACTTGTACTGCCGTATCGGATGGCGAGATAAAAGAATGCACCACAATTTTGGGCTCAGTCTCAGGGAAATCAATGTCGGTGACAATATCCACACATCCATGAATGCCTGCCAGTATCATGATTACCACCAGGGTCAGGGCTTTCCCAGTCATCATCACAGGCCTGTTAAACCCAGTGGCCATTATCTGGCAGAAAGCTGTGTTCTTTTCTTTCGTAGGATGGGTTATCATTGCCATATTGTTCAGAATTTAATGGTTAATGACAGGGATGGAATGATGGGGAAGATGGTGACCTGTTTCAACTGACTTCTTCCGGGCTGAGATTCCATGTAATAGAAAAATGGATTCATTCTGTTATAGGCATTATACACGCTAAGATCGAATATCCTTTCGATGGGAGTTCCGAACAATGTGGTCTTTTTGTTAAATTGTGCGCCAATATCGAGACGGTGGTATGCTGCAGCCCTGAAGTCGTTCATCTGGCCATAATCGTTGATATAGTCCCAGGGGGAGATATTAAAAGGGGTGCCTTGTGTGCTGATGTTGTAAAAATATCCATCACCATATTCTCCCCAGGGATTATGGGTTACATGGGGATACTCAGCAATAGGCAGGTTCATGGCATTCCCGGTGGCATACACCCAGGTGGCCGAGAGGGTAACAGAGGGTCTTAACTCATAGATTCCGACAATCGAGATGTCGTGCCTGCGATCATATCTGGCGTAATAGCGTTTGCCCTGGTTTATTTCTTCAAACTGAAGTTGTGTCCAAGACAAGGTATACCCTATCCACCCACTTAATCGACCGGATTTTTTCTGGGCAAACAGTTCCACGCCATAGGCCCATCCTTGTCCGGAGGTGATGTTGTCTTCCCAACTGATCTGTTCCGCTCCGGTCGGATCGTTCAGTAACAAGAATGAGGCGCCGGGCCTGTATCCGATGGTGTTGTCAGATTTTTTGTAATATCCTTCCATGGATAGCTCCAGCCCCAGGTCGATAAAATCTTTTGACAGGCCACTGGCCACCTGCCATGTCGACTGGGGCTTGATGTTTGCTGTGGAGGGTATCCATAGGTCTGTGGGCAGACCTATACCTGTTGAACTAAGCAGGTGCACATATTGATTCATGGCGGCATAAGAGTTTTTCCACGACAGGTCAGGGCGAATAAAATATAATAATGATATTCGGGGCTCAGGCTTGACATACGATTTGTCTTTGTGTTGAAAATGGCTGATGCGGAGGCCGGGATTTATTTTTGCCACATCGCCCAGCCTGATTTCATCTTCTATGTATATACCTGATTCCAGCACCTTGATGGTTTCCACTTCACTGATGAAATCACTGTTGTAGTCGTCGCGCATCACTACTGCACTGGGAGTAAATCGATGGTAAATGCTCTGCACACCTGCTCTCACCATGTGGTTTGGCGAGGGATGCCAGCTTATGTCATGTTTGATCCCCAGATCTTCAATACCAGAAGAGTAAGACAGGTTGAAACGATTGTTCTCATGCTTTTCATCCATATATATCTTTAAGGTGTAATCGCTATAGATGAGCGAGGTGTTGGCAAATAATTTGTCATTGAACAGGTGGTTCCACCTCAGGGTGGTTGTGGCATTCTGCCAGAACAAACCGCCTTCATCACGTCGACCACCACCGCTGCGGCTTCGGAAATAAAATTTGTCGCGGCCAAAATAGCCTGATGCATAAAACTTGTTTTTTCTGTCGAGGTCGTAATTGGCCTTCGCATTCAGATCATAGAAATAGTATCCTCCACGTTCATCTTTATCCATAAAAGGCCTGATCAGTGCATCAAGATATGTTCTGCGGCCCGAAATCAGGAATGACGACTTATCCTTCAGAATGGGGCCTTCCAGGGTAAGTCTGCTGGAGATAAGTCCTATACCAGCCTCACCCTGAATCTTTTCCTTGCTGCCGTCTTTCATGCTGATGTCAAGCACCGACGACAGCCTGCCTCCAAAGCGAGCGGGGAAGCCTCCTTTGTATAATTGTACATTCTTGATGGCGTCACCATTGAAAATGGAGAAGAAGCCAAACAGGTGGCTGGCGTTGTACACAATGGCATCATCAAGAACAACCAGATTCTGGTCGGGGCCTCCGCCTCTGACGTAGAAGCCTGATGTTCCTTCCTGCCCTTTCTGTACGCCGGGAAGTAGCTGCAGTACCTTAAAGATGTCTTTCTCTCCCAATAAGGCAGGAAGCGTTTTTGCCTGAAAGACAGGGAGGTCGATACGCGACATCTGCACTTGCTGGCTGATGCGCTCTGTCCGTTCTGCACTGATCTCAACACCTGCTAATTCAATAGAAGGTGTCAGCTCTATGTCGAGCTGGATATTTGATTGAAGGAATAGCGTTCTTTGTTCCGGCGCATATCCTACATATGAAAAAACAACCTCAATAGTATCAGCAGGCAGGGTAATGGAGTAGAATCCATAATTATTGGAGGTAGTTCCCAGTCTGGTACCGGCAATGATGACATTGGCACCGATCAGGGTTTCCCTGCTCCCTTTCTCATAGATGTACCCACTGATGGTATACCTGTTTTGCAGCTGTTGGTTTTCACTGCTCTCTTCGGCTACATAAATGTCATAGCCCGCAATACCTGGCGCTGCAAAGGTTTTTGTCAGCGTTGCGGAACTAACTGTTATACAAGCAATCCAAAAAACCCCGGAACACATAGTGCTCCGGGGCCACCAATCAACCAACCAAAACAACAACATGAAGTGGAATCTTTGTAACACGCTTAAATGAAACGGTAAGCTCTTTGATAATTATTCAAATCCCAACATAAATATACAATTAAAAACGTTTATGATCCTATTTTTGTTGTATTATTTTTTTATTTGTTTGTGTGGTCATGTCAATCATGAAAATTCCAGGCTATTTTTCATTTTGAAAAATTTTAAGGCATTTTTCAATTTTCTCCCAGGTGTGTTCTATATCGTGATCCAATCCGACAGAAAAGCGGATCAGGCCTTCTGACAGGCCCATTTCTTTTTGTACTTCGACAGGTACCTCGCTTGAGGTGCTTTTCCCGGAATTGCTAAACAATGTTTTAAAATAGCCGAGGCTGACAGCCAGGTATCCAACACCGTGTATTTGCATTAATTCCATAAGCCTGTCTGCTTTTCCGCTGGTTTCGATGTCGATGGCAATCATCCCTCCGAATCCAAAATCCGGGTGCATGAGTGTTTTCATCAGCTCGTGCTGCGGATGATCTTCAAGACCCGGGTAAATGGTTCTCAACCCGGCTTCCTTAAATTTACGGGCCAGATATAAGGCATTAAGGCTATGCTGCTTCATGCGAATATGCAAGGTATGCAGGTTCTTCTGTATACTGGAAGAACGCAACGGGTCGAGTACCGGCCCCAGTAGCATGGCCGAACCGGTGTTTACATCACTCAGTGCCATGATAAATTCCTTGTCGGCACATATGGCACCTGCCACGCAATCATTTTTCCCGTTGATAAATTTGGTCATGCTGTACACGACAATATGTGCCCCAAGATTTGCCGGTGCAATCATCATGGGCGTGAAGGTGTTGTCGACCACCAGTTTGATATGATGTTTGTTGGCAATATCTGCCAGTCCTGGCAAGTCTGATATCTGAAGGAGTGGATTTGTCATAGACTCGGTGTAGATTATCCGGGTATTCGGTTTGATGGCGCTCTCTACGTCGTTGAGCCTGGTGATATCGACAAAGCTCACAGTGATGTTAAACTTTTTTAGGTAGTTGGCCAGAAAAGCAAACGTGCCACCATAGGTGGTGATGCTGGAAACGATATGGTCTCCGGCATTGCATAACTCTAAAATGGCCGTTGTAATGGCGCTCATGCCGGAAGCAGTTACCCAGGCACTTTCTGTGCCTTCTATGGCCGCCAGGTTGTCGGCCAGATACCTGTTTGACGGGTTCCAATGCCGTGAATACAAAAAGCACCCTTCTTGCTGCCCGTGAAAGGTGTCGATCATGGTTTTGGCTTCCATGAAGGTGTACGTCGCTGAGTCTGTAATAGAAGGGTTTACATCTCCATACTCACCAAACTGCAGCAAATCCTGGATCTTTGTTGCGGGGTCGAATTTCATGGTTAATTTTTTTTTGTTGATGACTTTTTTGATTGTCTCAAAGATATAAAGTTTTTAAACGATGGGCACGGTTGCAAACCGAATCATTATCTTTGTAAGCAGAGGAAGATTAACCGCAGAGGGGGATTAACCGCAGAGGGACGCAGAGGGGGATTAACCGCAGAGCGCAGAGTTATTCGCAGAGGGACGCAGAGGAGGATTAACCGCAGGAACGCAGAGGATACTGTAGGGACAGGGCTTGACCTGTCCTTCGAAAAACGCAGAGGATATTTAAGACGCAAAGAAATGACCTTCGACTTTCAGACCAATTGTCAAATCAACAAATCAACAAATCAACAAATAAACAAATCAACAAATCAACAAATAAACAAATCAACAAATCAACTTCCCAACTCAACAACTCAACAACTCAACAATTTAAAAGCTATGTTTACAGGAATTATAGAGACCATGGGTAAGGTGGTCAGCATTAAAAGAGACAAAGGAAACATCCACTTCACCATTGAGACATCGATTGCATCTGAGTTGAAGGTAGATCAGAGCATCGCCCATGATGGGGTATGTCTTACTTCGGTGCATGTCGACAAGGCAAAGAACCAATATACGGTGACTGCCATCCAGGAAACGCTTGACAAGACGAACATGCGTACCTGGGAGGTGGGTTATGAGGTGAACCTGGAGCGCTGCATGAAGATCGATGGCCGACTCGATGGCCATATTGTTCAGGGTCATGTTGATCAGACAGCCACTTGCACCAGTGTAGAAGAGACAGACGGCAGCTGGAAATTCTGGTTTGAGTACGATCCGGGTCCGAAGAACATCACTGTAGAGAAAGGCTCCATTTCGGTAAACGGCGTCAGTTTAACAGTGGTCGATTCAGAACCAAATATGTTCTCAGTGGCCATCATCCCTTATACCTACGAGGTGACCAACTTTCACAATTTCAGAAAAGGCAGTGTCATCAACCTGGAGTTCGACATTATCGGGAAATATGTGGCCCGGTTGCTGGAGCAGCATTTTGCCGCGAAATAGTAGAGACAAGGCATGCAACACAGAGACAAGGCATGCCTTGTCTCTACGTTCCCTAATATTGTGTGGCAAAATGGATGGCGCCGATTATCGTACCAGTCCTCTTTGTTTGAGTAGTGGCTCGATCACGGGTTCACGGCCACGGAAGTTGATATACATCTCCATGGCATCTTTGGTGCCACCTCTTTCCAGGATGTTCTTGCGGAACGACTGAGCGGTTTCCTGGTGGAAGA
>SKYG01000341.1 GCA_007128045.1 Bacteroidales bacterium
ATTATTCAGGAGGAGTAGTATTCATATTTTAGCCTTGATGCCTTGTCTCGAATTTTTTCCTATTTTTATAAGGCGTTACGAAAACCCTTTAGTTGGTTTCGCGTTTTCTTCTGAATACATCATAAAGAACCAGGGCATAGAAACTATAAATCATTGAATCATGGAAACAATTAATCGCCGGAAATTTCTTGGTACAGGATTGGCAGCAGCTGCATCTGTATCACTTGGATCATCGTTGGCTTATCAAACGCCTGAAGTGCCTGCTTCCGTAAAGAGCCGGCATGACGATCCGTTTAACAAACATACTTACAGTGCCATGCCTACCAGATCGCTGGGCAAGACAGGCTTTAAGGTGGGGATCTTAAGCCTTGGGGGGCAGGCCACCATCGAGATGCCAGGCACTGAAGAGGAGTCAGAAAGGATCATTCACCGTGCGCTTGACCTGGGTGTAAACTATATAGACACTGCCGCGTCATATGGTCGTGGTATCAGTCAGATAAATATTGGCAGGGTGATGAAAACCCGGCGTAGTGAGGTATGGTTGTCGTCTAAGACACATGACCGCACCTACGATGGCTCGATGCGATTGCTTGAAGAAAGCCTGAACAGCCTGCAAACTGACCACCTCGACACCTGGCAGCTTCACAATGTGCGGCTGCAGAGTCAACTGGATCAGATCTTTGCAGATGATGGAGCCATCAAAGCCATGCTTCGGGCCAAAGAGGAAGGCACGGTACGTACGATCGGGATCACAGGACATTATGAGCCACTGGTGCTGCTGGATGCCATCAAAAGGTTTCCGTTCGACCTGATTTTGCTGGCTGTGAATGCGGCCGACGTGCACTATTTGAGTTTCAAAAACTACCTGCTTCCCGAAGTGCAGCGTCAGGGCCTGGCCATCGTGGGCATGAAGGTGGCCACCCGCGGGCGTATGCTCTCTACCTGGACACCACCACCCCTCGATGAACAACCAGAACGGCTGGCAACTCCCAGGCCGGGAACCATCAACATCAGGGAAGCCCTGACCTACAACATGAGCCTGCCTGTAAGTACCACCATCATCGGGGTTGACAATGTGGCACAGATCGAGGAGAATGTCGCCATTGCATCCGGCTTCTCACCCCTGAGTGAGGCTGAGATGAAGGAGATCGAATTCAAGACCCTGCCCATCGTAAGGCAAGGCTTGTATTTCCGTCGCTGGGACATGGGCGCCTGATCATCTGCACCGACCGCATCTCAAAGTTTACGATACCACTGCACCATGGGGATAGATGTGGGGGGTAAATATTATTTACGTATACGTAAAAAAACACAAGTCATATAAAGACTGTGTCAATATTATGCTAATTTTACGATCTCAAATTTACGTACCATGAGACCGTATAAAACAGTTATGCTTTCTATTCTCCTGTTACTGATGGTGGCAATGACTTATGCGCAGGTGAACAAGCTGGTGTTTTCTCCCCACTGGTTGCCTCAGGCGCAGTTTGCCGGATATTATGTGGCTCAGGATCAGGGTTTTTATGAGGAGGCAGGCCTTGATGTAGAGATCATACATCCTTCCGTTACGGTTAATGCGCTGGAACACCTGAAAAGTGGTACCGCCGATATCATTTCCCTGTTTCTGGTAACAGCCCTCACCGCACGTAGCGAAGGCTTAGAGTTGGTAAACATCGCACAGTTCTCCCAGCACTCTGCCATCATGATGGTCAGCATGAAGTCGAGCGGCATCGAAACACTGCAAGACTTTGACGGGAAAAAGATTGGTATCTGGATGAGTGGCTTTGAAGAGGTGCCCAAAGCACTTATCAACGAATACCAGCTAGAGGTGGAGTGGGTGCCCATTTTGTCGTCGGTAAACCTTTTTCTGATGGGTGGGCTGGATATTATGACCGTGATGTATTATAACGAATACAACGTCTTATACCTAAGTGGGATAGAACGCGACGAATTGAATACATTCTTTCTTTCTGATTACGGATATGATATACCTGAGGATGGGCTTTATGTGCTGCCTGAGACATTAAAGGAAAGAGAAGATGACCTGGGCAAGTTCGTTCAGGCAACCCAGAAAGGATGGGAATACGCGGCCACCAATAAAGAATATACCATAGACCTGGTGGTTAATCTGATGCGTCAGCAACATGTTTCGTCAAACAAAGCCCACCAAGCCTGGATGTTGGATATAGTTTTGGAGATGCAGAACATTGGGGAGAAACCCATCAAAGAAACCCAGCTTTTTATTGCTGACTTTGAAAAGGCGGTTTCCGTTCTTAAAGAAAGGGGCATTATCAAGGGAGCATGCAGCTATGAGATGTTTTTTAACCCGGTAATGCCCGATATACAGAAATAATTATACAATGATCAAGAAAAACAGCCTTTCTTTTCGCATCATTTCGCATGTGCTTGCGATCACTGTTTTTTTATTTGTTGTAATCATCTCGTTCAATTATTATTACTCACGCACAACGATCAAGGAGTCAGCTACGGAGAATGCCATTTTTCTTGCCAACAATACGGTAGCAAAAATTGAACAAATTCTGCAGCCCATGGAAAAAATCCCGGCAATGGTTGCGGCCTTGATGGAGGTGCAACCCATTGATCGGGATTCCCTGTTTAGAATTGTTAAAGCCATTGTTGAAAATAACGAAACCATATATGGCGCCGCCATTGCGTTTGAGCCTGGGTTTTTCCCCGAAAAAGGAAGGTATTTTGCTCCTTATGCATATCGTGACGGCGACCAGGTGGAGACCATGAGCCTGGGCGGGCAGCATTATGAGTATTTCTTCATGGACTGGTACCAGATACCAAAAATGCTCAACAGGCCTTACTGGACAGAACCATATTTTGATGAAGGCGGTGGCAATCAGTTGATGGCCACGTTCTCGGTACCTTTTTACCAAATCATTAACGGAGAACGTACATTTGCCGGCATCGCCACGGTAGACCTTGATCTGGATTGGCTGACAGACATCGTTTCTGAAGTTAAAATTTTTGAATCGGGATACGCCTTTATGCTGTCAGGCAATGGCATGGCGGTAACCCATCCTGACAGAACCATGATCATGAACAAAAGTGTGTATTCCAATGCTGAAGAGTGGAATGCACCCATTTTGAGAGAGATTGGCAGGGATCTCAGGGAAGGCATCAGCAGATTCAGGGAGTACCAGCTGCCCGGGCGCGCTAATAGTTGGATATATTACAGAAACCTGGACTCCAACCTATGGGCCATTGCAGTGGTCTTTCCCGACAAGGAGATGTTTGCTGAATTGCACCGTATGGGTACCATCATTATATCTCTTTTTATCCTGGGATTGATCTTGCTGACCATGAGCACCGCCGGTATAGTAAACAGACTGGCCTCACCGCTGGCACACTTTGCTGATTCTGCCAGGACGATTGCGAACGGTCATTTTGATCAGAAACTGCCGGAAATCAAAACGAAAGATGAGATGAAGGAGCTGCATGATGCTTTCTCTCACATGCAGGACGAACTGGCTCGCTATGTAGTAAACCTGAAGGAAACCACTGCCGCCAAAGAAAAAATTGAAAGTGAACTGAGAATCGCACGCGAGATACAAATGGCGATGATCCCCCATAGCTTCCCGCCATTCCCAGATTTGCCACAGATCGATCTTTATGCCATCCTCCGCTCTGCCAAAGAGGTAGGAGGCGACCTGTATGACTTCTTCATGATCGACAAACGTTTCTACTTTGCCATTGGCGATGTATCCGGTAAAGGCGTGCCGGCATCCTTGTTTATGGCCGTTACCCGTACCCTGTTGCGTTCTATTGCCGACAAGGAATCGTCGGCCAAAGGCATCATGGAAGGGCTGAACAAATCACTCGCATCCAACAATGAGTCAAATATGTTCGTGACCTTCTTCCTGGGCATCATTGATCTGAGAACCGGCATCATGCAATATGCCAATGCAGGACACAACCCACCTGTGATTATAAAACCCGATGGTCAGGTCAGGATGTTCGATAAAGCCAAAGCCATCCCACTGGGATTATTTGAGGATTTTGACTTCCCTGAATTAAGCTTGCAGTTAAACGAGGGAGATAAGATATTTGCTTATACGGATGGTGTTAACGAAGCTGAAAACCAGCAGGAGGAATTATTTGGTGATGACCGGATGTTACATATCATTCAACAAAACCGTGATAAGCATCCCAAAGAGTTGATCCTACATCTGGAAGAAGCTGTTTTGTCCTTTGTTAACGATCATACACAGTCTGATGATATTACCATGATGACCATATTGTACAATGGGAAAACATGACCATATAATCTGCCTGGAGCTATCCAATCGCCTCAGCGAGCTGGCCAACATACAGGAAGCACTCGAAGCCAATGCCGAAAGACTTGGGGTGTCTACTGCCATGCTCATGTCACTGAATCTGGTCGTCGAAGAGGCCTTTACCAATATCGTCAATTATGCATACGCTGATCAGGAACAGCATACCATTGCGATTTGCATCAACAGAAATGATCAGCAACTGGTAATTACCCTGACAGACGACGGACAACCTTACGACCCGACACAAAATGCCGATCCCGACATTGAATTGCCTGCAGAGAAAAGACAGGTAGGCGGGCTGGGCATTTTTCTGATCAGAAAGATCATGGACAAAGTGGAGTACGAGCGCAAAGACAATAAAAATTATTTAATTCTAACTAAAAATATGACCCAATGAATGTTACTGTTATTACCAAAGACGAACATACAGTCGTTGCCCTTCGGGGGCGACTGGATACGACGCAAGCCGATGCCGTAGAAAAGGAGGTCGTAGAGATACTCGATCAGAAACATAGTCACATCATCTTTGACTGCAAAGAGATGGACTATATCAGCAGTTCCGGCTTGCGCATCTTTCTGATTGCACAGAAAAGAATGATGGCTACAGGAGGCCAGCTAAAACTATGCAGCCTGCAAGCTGGTATCCAGGAGATTTTCGACATGTCAGGGTTTTCCATGATCTTCAGCATATTTCCCGACCTTGAGTCTGCCTTGAATGGCTGATAAATAGTTGTTAGGTAACACCTTTGCAAGGCAACTTTTAACAATTCAACACCTCAACACCTCAACTTCCCCAATGGCATTTGTTTTTGGTTTCTTTCCTGTTATAATCTTCCTGGGATGCTTATTCCTCTTAGACAGTTTTAAACTGGTAAAGGTGGGCCTTTTGCTGGTTTGTCTCGGTTGGGGACTGACTTCCACGGGAGTTGCATACGTGTTGAATACTGGCCTGGCCAACTACTTCAGTCTGGATTTTGAGACATTGTCACGTTATGTGGCCCCGGCCGTGGAAGAGGTCATTAAAGCCGGCATGGTGTTCTTTCTGATTGCCAGAAGGCAGATCGGTTTCATGGTAGATGCGGCCATTTACGGCTTCGCCATCGGTACGGGCTTTGCTCTGGCAGAGAATACCTGGTACTATTGGCAGCTCGGTGCCGATTTTAACACGATACTTGCCGTTGTCAGAGGATTCGGAACTGCCATCATGCACGGAGGTACCATGGCCATATGTGCCATTATCGTGATAGAAGGTGTGCAACGATCTTCCAAACTACTTATCAGTGTTACAACAGGATTGCTGGCTGCCATCTTGATACATGCCTTGTTTAACCAGTTTATGGTCAATCCGTTCATTCAAACCCTGTTGATCATTATCTTATTGCCCCTGGTGTTTTATTTCGTGTTTATGATCAGCACCAACCATCTGCAGAAATGGCTTGAGGTAGAGTTCAGCAATGAGGTAGACATGCTCAGGATGATACGCAAAGGATATCTGAAAGACAGCAAGGCAGGCAACTACCTGTCCTCTTTGAAAGACCATTTCGAACCGGAGGTGCTGGTCGACATGTATTGCTATTTCAGCCTTTACCTGGAACTCTCCATCAAAGCGAAACGCAACCTTTTATTGAAAGAAAGTGGTATACCAGTAATCATAGAGCCTGACGTCAAAGACAAACTGACAGAAATAAAAATACTGCGAAAAATGATTGGCAAAGCGGGTGAAATGGCTCTTATGCCCCTGGTACGCATGCAGCACCGGGAGTTGTGGAAGCTGAATCAACTGGAATAATAATTTTTTCCAACTTTTTTGATACTTACAGGTATTTACTATGAACGATCCTGATTTTGATATTATTCGAAATGTTCAGCAAGGGCAGGTTAATGACTACGAAGTCCTGGTAAAAAAATACCAGTCGCCAGTCTTCAACTTACTGTACCGGATGCTTAACCAGCAGGAATCTGCAGAAGCCCTGACACAGGAAGTGTTAGTTAAAGCCTACGAAAATCTGGGATCTTTCAATTTTAAAAGCAGGTTTTTTAGCTGGATATATCGTATCGCCATCAATACGGCCATCAGTTATCGAAAAAAAAATCTTCGGTTCGTAACTCTGGATAGCATGCCGCAAGATGTTGTTAAACCGGCAGAAGAAATATTGATGGCAAAAGAAAGATCGGCCATACTGCAAGCTGCCATTAACCGGTTGAAAGATAAATATAAGACAGTGATCATTCTCCGGTATTATGAACAACTTAGTTACCATGAAATAGCCGAGGCTCTCAACATCGATGAAAGAAAAGTCAAGTCACGGCTGTTTGATGCCAGGCAACTGTTAAGAAGTCAATTACAGAACAATAATTTTTTTTAAACGCGACAACAGCCATGAAAGCCATTACAAAGAAGCTTAAACGATTGGTCGACAAGAAACTCGAAGGTACACTCCTGGAGGGTGAACATGAGGAGCTGCTGCAATTGCTTTCCCAGTCGCAAGAAGCAAGGGTATATGCTGCGCAAATGGAAACCATGCATCAGTCTCTGCAGGAAGCCGGCAAAGAGAAGGTCATGGTGGATATGTCTGAAGCAATAATGGATTCTGTGAAGTCTGCAACACCCACCAGGAAAGAGGCCAAGGTTATCCGTCTGTCGATGCACATGTTGGCTTACAACAAGCAGATCCTGAAATATGCTGCGATACTCGTTGCAGGTTTGCTGTTGGGTTCAGCGGCGACATTTATGCTGTTACATGGCACGGCAGGTAATGGTCATGACAATATGAGTGCCACCATATCAGGACGCTCTCTGCAGCCTGTCAGTTACAAAGAAGATGCCTTGCAGTTACAAATACAACCGGTGGTTTCCACTGATAAGGTAGTGTTGATGGTAAACCTGAGATCAGCATCACCGGTAGTGCTGACACTGCGTTATGATCAACAGGTGTTTCGCCTGGAAAGCACACGCTTCCTCAGTTATGATTATGCTCCGGAAGCATCATCGCTTTCAGGTCAATTCCAGTTACAATCTGACGGAGACCAGGTCTTTCATTTGCTCTTTAACAGACATCCGGGCATGCCTTCACCCTTGGTGATGGAAGTGGTTCAAAACGGAACGCCGATCTACCAAAAAGAAATTTTTATCCCATAAACCAACAAAACCCATAAAAACATGAAAACCAAAAAGAGCATCGTAGTTACTATCGGATTGTTGATAGGATTTGTCATCGGCCTGATGGTCGGCATCACCCTGACCAACCCCGGACTGAGTTTGATGGAAGCCGCCGGCACCATCGGAAAAGTTGATAAATACCGCAATGTGCGGGTTACTGAAAAAGACATTGAGCTGCGCAATGAACTGCTGGC
>SKYG01000057.1 GCA_007128045.1 Bacteroidales bacterium
GAAACAATGAAACAGTATCCTGACATACGCGAACCTGAGCTGGACCCGGCAATCAAAGCAAACATTGAAATGTACAGGGAAAAGCTTAGAATGGAGAAAGATAGTTGAACTGTTGAATTGTTGAACTGTTTTATGATATTTATGTAGGGACAGGACTGGGACTGTCCAACTGGGACTGTCATGGAATAATTGCAAAAAAATAAGTAATTTTACGTCTTCAAAAAAAAATTGTACTATGACCAAAATATTTGACCTGGATCTAATAGAAAAAATATACACTCAAATTGAGAAAAAGATTGATGATGCACGAAAGCTTATTGGCAGGCCGCTTTCTTTGACAGAGAAAATTCTCTACAGTCACTTATTTGATCCATTGCCCACCAAACCATACCTGAGGGCAAAAGATTATGTAGGCTTTGCACCCGACCGTGTTGCTATGCAGGACGCCACTGCACAAATGGCATTATTACAGTTTATCAACTCTGGCAAACCAACTACTGCTGTGCCTACTACAGTGCATTGTGACCATTTGATCCAGGCTCAGTATGATGGCAAAACCGACTTGAAGGATGCTTTGATAACCAATAAGGAGGTATTTGACTTTTTACAGTCTGTCTCCAATAAATATGGGATAGGGTTCTGGCGCCCCGGAGCGGGCATTATCCATCAGGTCGTTCTCGAAAACTATGCCTTCCCGGGAGGAATGATGATAGGCACCGACTCACATACACCCAATGCAGGCGGGCTGGGCATGATCGCCATTGGCGTGGGAGGTGCCGATGCAGTTGATGTCATGGCAGGCATGCCCTGGGAATTAAAATTTCCTAAAATTATTGGGATAAAGCTTACCGGCAAGCTAAATGGCTGGACTGCATCCAAAGATGTGATCACTAAAGTTGCCGGCATTCTTACCGTAAAGGGTGGTACCGGCGCGATCATTGAATATTTTGGGCCGGGTGCACAATCCATATCTGCAACAGGTAAGGGAACCATCTGCAATATGGGCGCCGAAGTTGGGGCCACCACATCCGTCTTTGGATACGATGAAGCCATGTCACGGTACCTGTCAGTAACCGGGAGAAAAGACATAGCCGTTATGGCGGATAAAATAGCTGCACATCTTACCGGTGATGAAGAAGTGTACCAAAACCCCGAGACATATTTCGACCAGCTTATTGAGATCAATTTAGATACCCTGGAACCACACATCAATGGGCCATTCAGCCCGGACAAAGCCTGGCCGCTTTCCGAATTTGCACGTGGCATCGAAGAAAACAACTATCCGGCAAAAATCAGCGTCAGCCTTATCGGATCATGTACAAACTCATCCTATGAAGATATCACACGGTCTGCATCAATAGCCAGACAAGCCATCGATAAAGGAATAAAAGCCACGTCGGAACTTACCATCACACCTGGCTCCGAACAAGTCCGGTACACCATTGAACGTGATGGCCTGCTCGACGTGTTTGATCAAGTTGGAGGTGTGGTGCTGGCCAATGCCTGCGGGCCATGCATCGGGCAGTGGAAACGGCCTACCAATGAAAAGCAGGAAACCAACACCATCGTCAACAGCTTTAACCGTAACTTCCCAAAACGTAACGACGGAAACCCCAATACACACGCCTTCGTTACCTCTCCGGAAATGGTCATGGCATTTGCACTGGCCGGAGACCTGCGGTTCAATCCAATCACTGATGAGCTCACTGCATCAGATGGCACTACATTTAAACTTCAACCACCAACCGGGCTGGAGTTTCCGCCTAAAGGTTTTGGTGTTGATGATCCAGGGTTTATTCCCCCGGCCAGCGATGGAAACGATGTAGAAATTGTGGTAGCACCAGATTCAAACCGCTTGCAATTGCTGGAAGCCTTTGAGCCCTGGGATGGCCAAAACATCACCAACGCCAGGTTGCTGATAAAAGCGGAAGGACAATGTACTACCGACCATATCTCGATGGCAGGACCGTGGCTGCGGTACAGAGGCCACATTGACAATATTTCAGATAATATGCTGATCGGGGCGAAAAATGCCTTCAATGGCCTGACAAACCTGGTCAAGAACCAACTTACCGGAGAATACGGGCCTGTGCCTGAAACCCAAAGAGCCTACAAAGCAGCCGGGATACCAACCATCGTTGTTGGAGACCATAATTATGGGGAGGGTTCATCACGGGAACACGCTGCCATGGAACCACGACATTTGGGGGTAAGGGCGGTGATCGTGAAATCATTTGCCCGGATACACGAAACAAACCTTAAAAAACAAGGAATGCTGGCCCTTACATTTAACAATGAACGTGATTTTGACCTGATACAGGAAGATGACATCTTTAGTTTTATTGACCTGAGTGAGTTTGCCGAAGACAAACCTCTTAGCCTCGAGATCATTCATACAGACAACACAAAAGATGTAATCTTGCTGAACCATACCTACAATCAACAACAAATTGAATGGTTCCGTGCCGGTTCAGCACTAAACCTGATCGCCGCAACCACCAACAGCTAAACTATAAACAGGGCAACCACAAGGGTTGCCCCTACAGGAAATCCAACAATACCTTAAACTGACCTTCGACCTTCGACCTTCGACTTTTGACCTTAAACCTTAAACCTTAAACAGACTCTTGCTTACAGACAATATGAACAAAATCAAAGTATTAAACCCAGTAGTCGAACTAGACGGCGACGAGATGACCAGGGTAATATGGTCATTCATAAAAGAAAAACTGATTTTTCCATACCTGGATATAGACATCAGGTATTATGACCTTGGCATTGAACATCGCGATGCAACCAATGACAAGGTAACCGTCGACGCCGCTCATGCCATTAAAAAATATGGTGTAGGTATAAAATGTGCCACCATCACCCCTGATGAAGCCCGAGTAGAAGAGTTTGGCCTTAAAAAAATGTGGCGATCTCCCAACGGTACCATTCGTAACATACTTGGTGGCACGGTATTTCGAGAACCAATAATGATCAGCAACATACCCAGACTGGTACCCGGCTGGCAGAAGCCAATCTGTATTGGCCGCCATGCTTATGGAGACCAATACAGGGCTACTGATTTTCTGACCAGCGGGAAAGGTACCCTGACCATCTCATTTACCCCCGACGATGGCGGCGACACCATCACCCACCAGGTACATCAATTCGAGGGAGATGGGGTGGCCATGGCGATGTACAACACCGATGAATCCATCACAGGATTTGCACGCGCATGTATGAATCAGGCAATACTGAAAAAATGGCCCCTGTACCTGTCAACAAAAAACACCATTCTCAAAAAATACGACGGCCGTTTTAAAGATATCTTTCAGGAAATCTTTGAACAGGAATTCGAAGAGGCTTTTAAAGAAAATAACATCACCTATGAGCACCGCCTTATCGACGACATGGTTGCTGCAGCACTAAAATGGGATGGTGGATTCGTATGGGCATGCAAAAACTATGATGGTGATGTACAAAGCGACACCGTAGCACAAGGGTTTGGATCGCTGGGCCTGATGACATCAACATTGGTAACCCCAGATGGGAAAACCATGGAAGCAGAGGCTGCCCACGGTACAGTAACCAGGCATTACAGAATGCACCAGGCAGGAAAGCCAACATCTACGAATCCGATCGCCAGTATATTCGCCTGGACCCGCGGACTTGCTTTCAGAGGGAAACTCGACAATTCGCCAGAATTGATTACATTTGCCGATACGCTGGAAAAAGTTTGTATTCAGACCGTTGAAAATGGACAAATGACCAAAGACCTGGCACTATTGATCCATGGTGATAAACTCACCCAGGATCATTACCTGACCACCCAGGAATTTTTACAAGCACTTGACACAAACAAAAAAAAAGCGTTAACATAACAATCATCCATACCAAACAACAATTCAACCGATCAACAAGAAATGGAATACATCAAAAATAAATTTTTTCAGGTTGCCACCAGGCAAGCTGCTGAATACATAAACCTCAGGAACAATTATTCTGATGTTGTACTGGCAAACATTACCATCGGAGATGTAATGTCAGGGATGAAGGGAATACCAAGCCTGATCACAGACACATCGAAACTTGATGCCCAGGAAGGCATCAGATACAGGGGGCTTTCCATACCTGAGCTACAACAAAAGCTGCCATGCATCTGCGGAGAACAGGAACCATTGCCTGAAGGGTTGTTCTACCTGATGCTCATTGGGGAAGCACCCAAAATGGATGATGTAAGAAACCTAAGCAAAGACTGGGCTATCAGGTCAAATGTACCACAACACGTATTCGACGTAATTGAAGCGTTGCCCAAGTCGGCCAGGCCCATGGCACAATTTAGTACCGCCATTCTCAGCATGGCCACCGAAAGTTTCTTCCAGAATGCACACAGGGTTGGCGTTCACAAGAAGTACTATTGGGATACAATCTATGAAGATGTTATGAACCTGATTGCCCGCCTGCCAAGGATCGCGGCATATATATACAGACGTATTTATCATAATGACAACCATATCGATCCTGATCCTCGTTTAGACTGGGCAGCAAACCTGGCACACATGATGGGCCATAACTCCAACGAGGTAAAACGGTTACTAAGGCTTTATATGGTTATCCATGCAGATCATGAAGGGGGAAATATCACAGCCCATACCGCCCATCTGGTTGCTTCAGGACTAAGCAACCCTTACTACGCCTACGCAGCGGCCATGCTCGGTCTGGCGGGCCCCTTGCACGGATATGCCAACCAGGATACCATTAACTGGTTGTATGACATGATTGATGAACTGGGAACAGACGAACCAGCCGAAAAAGATATCACTAAGTATTGCAGGAAAACTATAAGAGAAGGTCGCGTTATACCCGGATATGGCCATGCCGTTCTGCAAAAAACCGATCCCAGATTTACCGTACAAAAAGATTTTGCAGACAAATACATTAAGAATGACAAGATGGTAAATATTGTGAACACTTTATATAAAGTCGTTCCAGGTATTTTGCAAGCTACCGGAAAGGTACGGAACCCATGGCCCAATGTTGATGCATACAGTGGAGTACTGCTAAGCCACTATGGCATCAAAGAACATACCTTTTACACCGTACTGTTTGGTGTTTCAAGAGCCCTCGGCGTGTTGGCAGCCATGATACACGACAGGGTGTATGGCTTCCCCATCGAACGACCATCTTCCTATCCGCTTCAATGGTATAAAGATGTAGCAGAAGGAAAAATAACACCAAAAATTAAATAGTAAATCCTGGAATTTTTTATATCATGAACCTCTCAATTGTTGGCGGTGGAAACCTGGGAGTTGCCATCGCCAAGGGCGTACGTGAGGCAAATGCCTGCACAAAAATATCAGTCAGCCGGCGTAATGTCTCTAAAATAAGGCACCTGAAAGAAATTGGCATTTCCGTTACCGCTGATAATCAGGAATGTATCAGGCAGGCTGATATCGTAATTGTAGCTGTGAAACCTTTTCAGGTGGAACGCGTATTTGACGACATCCGCGATCATATCGACAACAAGGTCATCGTGTCAGTGGTCACAGGTAAAGACCTCGACGAGATAGAAACGCTTCTGGGCCGAAAAACATCTATCTTTAGGGCAATGCCAAATATTGCTATTTCCCAGAAGGAATCTATGACCTGTATCTCCTACAGAAATGGAAACTCCGATCAGAAAGTGATGGTCGAAAACCTTTTCAGCAAAATGGGAGAGATCATTTTTGTTGATGACAATATGATGGATGCATGTACGGTCATGGCGGCCTGTGGCATTGCCTACGCCATGAGATTTATTCGGGCAGCCATGCAGGCAGCCATTCAGATCGGCTTCGATTCCAATGCTGCACTAAAGATCGTGACCCAAACAGTGTTGGGCGCTGCACAGCTGTTAAAAGCCAATGATTCACATCCTGAACAGGAAATCGATAAAGTAACTACCCCAAAAGGCTGCACCATCGTCGGGCTGAATAAAATGGAACATGAAGGCTTTAGCTCCTCCGTCATTCAAGGCATTCAACACTCATTCGAAGCCATCGATAAAATCAAACTGCAATAGTAGGGGCAGGACTGGACCTGTTCTGAAACATTAACAGGCATTTCGTAGGGACAGGACTGGGCCTGTCCTGAATCATTACCGCGTCAGGTATCACCCTTTAGGGTATACCCAAGTTGCAATAAGTTTTCCGGCTTCAAAAGTTGATGTAATCGTTCTTCCGGAAGATACCCTAACTGAGTATTCGCCTCTGTTACCGAAAGTCCTTTTTCCTTCATCAGCACCGCTATCTCAGTGGCTCTGGCGTATCCAACAGATGGCACCAATGCGGTGGCAATCGCAGGGCTCCTTAATGCCTGATCAACAGATACTTCAGGCTGAAGAAGGAGACCGGAAAACACAAAGTGGTGAAGCCCGTTTACGGCACCTTCCAACAGTTTTATACTTTCCAGCAGGGCATGGCCAATAAGCGGCAGGTATGGATTAAGGTCCAGACTGCCCTGGCCACAAAGACCGGCAATAAGCATATCGTTACTATATACCTTATGGGAAACGCCAATTACATACTCCAGCATCACCGGATTCACTTTCCCTGGCATAATGCTGCTTCCAGCCTGTAAGGCAGGGAGCTCCAACCCCCTCCTGCCGCTTATATCAGACGATAATAACCTAAGGTCTGACGAGATCTTTTCCAGGTTCACTGCATGGGCCTTTAATACGGCATGCACCTCAACGAAGCTGTCAAGATTCTGGGTAGTATCTGAGAGATTCTCACTCCTGGTAACAGGATGTCCGCTGAGCTTCTGCAAATGATGTAACACTTCTAAAATAAAAAAGCGTGGGATAGCCATCCCGGTTCCTGTGGCACCACCCCCCAGATTAACGACCTTGATTCGCTCAAAGCATTTCGAAATACGCCACCAATCACGCGATAAAGCTTCGTTGTAAGCACCAAATAACATACCGAACGAGGAAGGCACGGCTTCCTGCATCTGTGTATAAGCCATCCGAAGCACATGCCGGCCTGCCTGTTCCGATGTCTCAACAGAAGAACGCAAACCGTTGATAGCCTGCTCAAGCCTGTTAAGTAATTGCATTACAGCCATTCTAAGTGCCGTAGGAATAACGTCATTTGTACTTTGAAAAACATTGGCATGTCGGAGAGGATCCACCTTTGAATAGTCTCCGGGCTTACACCCCAACTTCAACAAGGTAGCATTGGCAATGATCTCATTGATATTCATGTTAATGCTGGTTCCGGCACCACCCTGAATAGCAGGCACTATAAAATTATCATAATACTTTCCTCCGGAAACGTCAAATGCTGCCTCGCACATAACCTCAAAAACCACAGGATCCCTTAAAGCATCAGGCAAACGGGAAACATCATATTTGTTCTTAACGGCTGAAATATAATCAAGAACCGTTTGGTAACATGCCAGTTTTACCAGTCCAACAGCGGCATACCATTCTTTGTGGAAAGCTGTGTCATCAGCAAAGTTGCTCCTGGCCCTGTCGCTATGAATGCCGTACAGCGATTCTGCCGGCAAATCCCTTTCACCCAGAAAATCTTTCTCTTTTCTCATCAGTCTTGTCTATCAGAATAACTAAATCATTATGCTTTGATA
>SKYG01000145.1 GCA_007128045.1 Bacteroidales bacterium
CTGATACTGACAAACCTGGTGATGACCTGCACGGCAACCGGAGAAACTTTCGACGGTCAGCCACTAAGTCGTTCAACCGCGCGGGAAGCAGCCAAACAGGTAAGAGAAGGAGATAAACTATATGACCAGGGTGGGATAAAAAAGATTGAGGCCATTGCATATTACAAGAAAGCACTCACAGTTTACCCGGGTGACCCACTTTTGCATTTTAGAATTGGAGAAGCTTATCTAGAAGCTATACTGCCCGACAGTGCCATTTTTCACCTCAGCAAAGTTATCGAAAGCAATACACCTCCAGCTAAAGCCTACTTTTTGCTGGCAGAAGCCAGGGCCATCAATCATGAGTTTGATAAAGCCATTGAGATGTACCGCATCTTCCGGCAATCACTCACGCCTCAGGAACTCAGTGAATGGCGCGATATGATCGAGAAAAAGCTACTTGAGTGCCAAAACGGCAAAACCATCATCAAACAACCGGCACGGGCTTTTGTTGATCTGCTCGATAATCAGATCAATTCATCCTATGATGACTATAACCCACTGATCTCTCCCCACGACGGCTTAATATATTTCACTTCCCGCCGGCCAACAGGTACACGAGACAGGGTCGACAGCCGGGATCATAAATACACGGAAAAAATATTCATCGCAAAACACTCTGAAGGTCAGCTGATTCAAGAGGCTGAAGTAGCACAACAGTTTAACACCAGGTCGCATTCAGCTACAGCCGGGATATCTCACGATGGAAATACCCTTGTCATATACCGGGGCGACACAGGTGGCAATCTTCTGTTTAGCCAATGTAAAAAAGGTAAATGGACAAAACCCAGGGAAATCAGACGAATCAACTCCCGGCACCATGAAACCAGTGCAACATTCTCATCTGATGGCAACACGATGTATTTTATCAGCGAACGACCCGGAGGATATGGAGGGAAAGACATATGGGTTACCACAATGGGGAACAGAGGGCGATGGACAGAACCCGTTAACCTTGGTCCAGTGGTCAACACAGAATATGATGAAGAAGGTCTTTACCTTGCACCCGATGATAAAACACTGTACTTTAGCTCTAAAGGCCATAATTCGATGGGAGGATACGATATTTTCAGTACCACATTTGACAATGGCAGGTGGAGCAATCCGGTTAATCTGGGATACCCTGTTAACACTTCCTCTGATGATGTGTTCTTTAAGATGACAAAGGATGGCAAGCATGCCTATTTGTCCTCAAACAGACCCGATGGCTCGGGAAGTTTTAACCTTTATCACATCACCTTCCCCGGCCCGGAGAAACCTGTATTAAGTCAGCCGGATGGAAACCTGATTGCAGACTACGTCAGGCCATTATTCAAGGAACTTCTCGACACAGAAAAGACCCCAATAGCACATATGACGCTGCTATATGGAACGATTACCGACGAGGAAACAGGAGATCCTCTGGACGCTACAATCACCCTGTATGACAATGAAGAAGATTTGATTCTTGCTGAGTTTATAAACAATCCGGAAACAGGTGAATACTTCATATCACTTCCGGGAGGCAAGAATTATGGAATGGCAGTACAATCGGATGATTACCTTTTTTACTCGGTGAATATGGACATCAGCCAAACAGATGTCTACCGTGAACTTATCAACAACATCAAATTAAAAAAGATTGATATTGGAAAAGCAATCGTCCTTAACAACATTTTCTTCGATTTTGACAGGGCAACCCTGAGGCCTGAGTCATACGCCGAACTCGGCATTCTATATAAGTTGCTGGAGGACAATCCACGTCTTAAAGTCGAAGTTTCCGGACATACCGATGATTCAGGTACCGCATCATACAATGAACGCTTGTCTGAAGGAAGGGCAAGGGCGGTGGTAACTTTTCTGATTGAACGGGGCATTGATGCCAACCGGTTAACCTACAAAGGATATGGGTCAAGCCGCCCGGTCGCTTCCAACGATACAGAGGAAGGCAGGCAGCTTAACCGCAGAACCGAATTTGAAATTGTCGACTATTAATCTGACTAATTTCTTGTTTTAATCGTGCAGCCTATCGCTCTTGTGAAAGTTGGGTCAGGTCGCTTTCCGGCAAGCAGGGCGTCAACGGCATCTGACAAAAAATCATCATTAACCTGGCTGGCATCACGGTGATTATCGTCAATGGCCCCAATATAAGCAACTTTCAAGTCAGAACCGGCCCTTTCAAGCAGATATACATGAGGCGTTCTCGTTGCTCCATATTTAGGGTATACGCTTTGATCTGCGTCATGAAGATAAGGAAATGGAAAACCTTTCTCTTTGGCCCGCACCTTCATTGCAGAAAAAGAATCCTGAGGTTGAGCAATAGAATCATTCGGATTGATTGCGATCAGGGGAAAGCCCTTGGGCGCATACTTGTTATGCAATGCAATCATTCTGTCTTCATAAGCCACTACATACGGACAATGGTTGCATGAAAACACAATGATGAAACCTTTTGCATCTGGAAAATCAGACAATGAGACGTAACTCCCATCAACGTTCTTTAAACGGAAATCAGAGGCTTTATCTCCTACTGAATAGCCCTGGGAAAATCCCACGGAAGCTAGAAAAAACATTACAAGAAACAAACTCGTTTTTTTCATAATTTAATAGGTTTAATGTTTAATATTGGAAATCATGGGAACAATGATCTCTTCAAGTTCTTCAAATTTTAACTCTTTCTCGAAAAAGACCTTTTGGTCTTTGTTATAAATAACCGTTGCAGGTATGGCCCCTGACCATTTCTCACTGACCTTTGGTATCCATCTGTTAGCGAAAGGATCATCCAGCAACACAACCTGGCTGTCCACACCAAGGCGGTCAAGAAACGGAACGACATGACCATCTATTCTGTTGGGATGGTCGAGACTGACCAGGAGCACCTTAACCCCTCTGTCCGAATATTCTTTATGAATTTGTTCAAAGTCTGGTATCTCTCTGATACATGGAGCGCACCAGGTAGCCCAAAAGTTCACCACATACACCGAATCCGATTGTTTGTGTAGCCATGGCTCAAACTGGTCAAAATCCATAACGCTGATCACACGATTCGATTTACGTTGGAGATCATTAGATAAACCGCTGGTTATCAGCATTATAAATATAGATAGGTATACAAAAAGCTTCATATCTGTATAATTGAACACAGAATTTAAACAATCAATTAACAAGAATGTTTAAAAAATCCGGCTATCGGCACATAAAAAATGTGAAAATAACCGGATTGCCAGGGCAGCAGTATAAATAAGTTTGAGGATGATTTGGTTTATACCACTCAGATTTATGGTTTATTTTGCGTATGCAACAGCCCTGGTTTCTCTTATGACAGTTATTTTTATCTGACCAGGATAGGTCATTTCAGTTTGAATCTTCTTACTCAGGTCGTGGGATATTAGTTCAGCTTCCTTGTCGGATATCTTGTCACTGCCCACGATCACCCGCAGCTCCCTTCCGGCTTGGATTGCGTAGGTTTTCACCACGCCAGGGTAAGAAAGTGCCAGTTCCTCTAAGTCGTTAAGGCGTTTAATATAGGATTCAACTACTTCACGGCGGGCGCCGGGACGTGCGCCGGATATGGCATCACATACCTGTATGATTGGAGAAATTAGACTTTCCATCTCTACCTCATCATGATGCGAGCCAATGGCATTGCATACTTCAGGTTTTTCCTTGTATCTTTCTGCAAGTTTCATACCTAAGATGGCATGCGGCAGCTCCGGTTCATTGTCAGGAACTTTACCAATATCATGCAACAAGGCAGCCCTTTTGGCAATCTTTGGGTTCAGACCCAATTCAGCAGCCATGGTAGCCGCCAGATTGGCGACTTCTTTAGAATGCTGCAGCAGGTTTTGCCCGTACGAAGAGCGGTACTTCATCTTTCCAACCAACCTTACCAGTTCGTGATGCATTCCGTGGATACCCAAATCAATGGTGGTACGCTTACCGATTTCAAGAATCTCCTGATCGATTTGTTTTTTTGTTTTAGCAACTACCTCCTCAATACGGGCGGGATGGATACGACCATCTGACACCAACTTATGCAGTGATAAGCGTGCAATCTCCCGCCGCACAGGATCAAAGCCGCTCAAAATGATTGCTTCGGGGGTATCGTCAACTATGATCTCTATTCCTGTAGCTGCTTCCAGGGCTCTGATATTTCTTCCCTCACGGCCAATAATACGGCCTTTGATCTCATCGTTTTCAATGGGAAATACAGAAACGGAATTCTCAGCAGCCACCTCAGTGGCAGTACGTTGCAATGACATTACAACCAACTTCCTGGCTTCTGTATTGGCGGTTAACTTCGCCTCCTCCATCATATCTTTGATATATGACTGCGCATCAGACTGAGCTTCAGACTTCAATGCTTCACTAAGTTGCAACTTTGCCTCTTGTGCAGACATGCCGCTAATAGACTCCAGTTGCTCTAATTGCTGACGATAGGTTTTTTCCAGATCAGATTGCTTTTTGTTAACAATTTCAAGCTGGTTGTTCAGGTTATCCCTGATCACGTTAACTTCTTTTTGTTTGCGCTGGAGCTCTTCCATACGCTGGTTTATAGTTATCTCTTTTTGCTTAATACGGTTCTCGGCGGCATTTAATGCCTGGTTCCTCTCAGAAGTTAATTTTTCATGCTCCGACTTAAGCTGAAGAAAGTGTTCTTTGGCCTGAAGTATTTTTTCTTTTTTTAGCACCTCAGACTCCGATTTTGCTTCGCGCAAAATTTGTTGGCTCTTTTTGGTTATGGCTTTACGCATTACCGTTGAGGTAAGCAATACGCCCAAACCAATAGAAGCAACTGCGATGATTAAACAAGTTATTATCATTGGAATTAATAAGTTAGAATTATGGATAAAAAAAACCCGCAATTAATTCAGAGAGGTTTAAAGAAACCCCGGTTTATACAGCTTAGGGAGCTTGGTTAAGATCGAACGTCCACTGTCCGCAAGCGAACTACCTGAAGTAACCCCCAGATAGTGAGGCCTGTTCTAACAAAACCAAAGGATTCCCTAAATTTTTAAAATGTTGAGTTTCAAAAACGTACACCTGAATTAATGCGGGTATGTCATATATATTTTCAAAGAACGTTTAGCTTCTATCCAGTAGATTCTCGTCTAATAACCGGTCTAATGATTCAAGTTGCCCCAGGATTTTAGTCCTGTTTCGAGATGCACCCTCGAACTGCAAAAATTCAACAGCAAACTGCAATGTAACCATGGCCAACAAATCCTGTTTGTCCCTGAAGGCAAAATTGCTGCCGTATTCATTCATCTTTTCATTTATCAGCCTGGCTGCATTTCTGAACATCTGTTCTTCGCTTTCGCTCTTAATGCTTAGCCTGTAAGGCCGTTCTGCAATGATAACCGATATTAGTTGTTCCCTCATTAATGAGTGATTATTAATCTATCTGTTTAAAAGTGTCTGACACTTTTCAATTTCCCGCAAAAGATCATTTAACTTTTGCCTGGCATGAGATGTATCTCCTGATCCCAGCACCATTGAAACCTGTAAATCTGAAATGGTGCTCTCTAATTGTTGAATCCTTTCTTCTTGCCGACCTATCTTGTCCTTTAAAGACATCTTGTCTTCTTCTACCTGCAACAACTTGTCTTTTAGCTGCTTGTTCCTCAGAATAAGACGTTTAACCTTGTTACCTATCCCCTCAACAATTACCGAAAATTCATCCATACCATCAGGGCATTATTACCTGATACAAATGTATAATTTTTTACTAATATACGCATAATATTTCGAATTGTCAAACTATATCAATTACCGAAAAAAAATATAATTATTTGTTTAATCTTTTAATTATCTATCTTAGTTATTATTTTAAATATGTTAATAAGGATAAATAAATAAATAAACCATGACAATCGCTTTGATACATAGGAGAATGATTATGGGTGCCTGGAGCCTCCCTGACATTTCGACCTTCAACCTTCGACTTCAACCTTCGACCTTTGACCTTCGACCTTCGACCTTCGACCTTTGACCTTCGACCTTCGACCTTTGACCTTCGACCTTCGACCTTCAACCTTCGACCTTCAACCTTCAACCTTCAACCTTCGACCTTTGACCTAATTATAAACAGATGAAAGAAGAATTCATTGCCTTTTTATGGAATAATTGTTTATTATATCCTGAAAACCTGATCACTATCGATGGTGATAAAGTCAATATTCTGCATCCTGGTCATATAAACACCAACTCTGGCCCGGATTTTTTTGCTGCAAAGATCAGGATCAAAGATACCATCTGGGTAGGTAATGTGGAAATCCATGTTTTTTCGTCAGACTGGATAAAACACGGCCATCACCTTGATGGGGCCTACGACAACATCATCCTGCACCTGGTGTATTCAAACGACAAAACCGTCTGTAATTCAAAAGGGTTGACAATGCCAACGCTTGAAATCAAAGACCGGTTTGACCCCCGGTTATATAAGAATTATTCAGCATTGAAATTATCTGCTAATTGGATAGCCTGTCAGCATAGTATCTGTCAGGTTGATGACCTGATCATCGGAAACTGGTTAAACAGGCTACTGATTGAACGACTGGAAAGAAAGACCAGGGAAGTGCTGCAATTTTATCACTATTTTTCCCATGATTGGGAAAACACATGCTACTATCTGTTAGCGCGAAATTTCGGTTTTAAGGTTAACGCCTCTCCCTTTTCCCTGCTGGCTCAAAAGACGCCCAGAACAATACTCATGAAGAACCGGGACAAGCTGGAAGTACTGGAAGCCATTTTATTCGGACAGGCTGGCATGCTTGAGGCCACATTCTCCGACCCCTATCCGACCAAATTGAAGAATGAATACAAATACCAGAGGATTAAGCACAAGTTAGAACCCATCAGTAAAGACTTGTGGCGGTTCGCAAGAATGCGACCGGTAAATTTTCCTACGCTGAGAATTGCTCAGTTTGCTATGGTACTTCACCAAACCGGCAACCTGTTTCGCAAGATTATCGAGGCTGAAAGCATCGAAGAGCTGAATGCCCTATTTGGTGTTGCTGCATCTCCATATTGGAATTACCACTACCGCTTTGATCAACCATCAACACATGTTGAAAAGAATATAGGAACAGCTGCGCTAAATAATATGATCATAAATACGGTTGTTCCAATACTGTTTATTTATGGCAAAGAAACCATAAATAACCAATTATCCGATAAAGCAATTCAGTTTTTACATGCGTTGGCTCCCGAAGATAACCTGGTAATCAGAAAATGGAAAGCATTGGGCCTTGCGCCTCACAATGCAGCTGACACACAAGCATTACTGGAACTGAGAAAATACTTCTGTATCTCGAAAAGATGTTTGCACTGCTCCATTGGCTATCAAATCATTTATCAATGACCAACACTAACCTGATCAGGTATGGAAACGGCAACCCTGCATCCCTGCGAAACATGAAAATCTATGGTTCCATTTATTTGTTCTTTAACAAGAATTTCCACCAATTTTAGTCCAGAAGACCAGTATTCATGTATGTTTGGGCTTTCCGGAAATCCCACTCCATTATCCTTAATGATAAGATGTATGTATCCGGCCTCTTCAAAAAAA
>SKYG01000174.1 GCA_007128045.1 Bacteroidales bacterium
ACCGACAACATTGATATTGTGCTGAATGAACTGGATGCCCTAGTAAACATTGACCTGGAAAAACGTATACAGAAGGACCAACATACCCCGCTACAGCTTGTCCGGCTAGGTACCTCAGGTGCTCTTCAGCCAGATATTGAGGTAGACACATTTGTTGCATCTGCCTATGGTCTTGGGTTTGACGGCTTGTTGCATTTCTATTCATATGATGAATCTATTCTGGAGATGGAAATGATTAACGAGTACATCAGGCACACTGGCTGGAGCAACAGGCTGCCTTATCCCTACATTGTAAAAGCGTCGGAATCATTGCTGACTGGTTTGGCGTATGATATCCGGAAGGGAATCACAGCCACAGCCAATGGTTTTTATGGACCGCAAGGCAGGGAGTTACGTATTCCCCTGGCCTTTCCTGAGTTAAACCAGCAGATTGAATCATTTGATTTTCAGGGGAGCCGGATTACCAATTTTGAGATGGAAACATCTGCTCTATATGCCTTAGGCAGCTTATTGGGGCATCAGACATTAACTGTATGTGCGATCATTGCCAACAGGGTGCGAAAGGAATATAGCAGGGATTATCAGGCTACCATCGATAGATTGATTGAAAAGGTGTTATCCCGTTTTACTTCAATGTGACTCTGATGAAAGAGAAAGAATCAGATATTCGGGAGTTTCAGGCCTTAATGAGCCTTCTTGATGAGCCTGATCAGGCCGTTTTTGCTGAGATATCCAAAAAGATTAATTCATTGGGCCCTCAGATTATTCCATTTCTGGAAAATGAATGGGAAAACTCCTATGACATAATGATCCGGGAGCGTGTCAGGGCACTCATAAGGGAGATACAGTTTAACACTATTTACGAAGATTTTAAGGTCTGGATCGAAGATGGGTGCAATGACTTGTTATCTGCCTGCATGATATTGTCGCGTTATCAAAACCCAGAATTATCTGAAGATAAAATTCATCGCGATATTTCCCGTATCCGCAAGGATATATGGCTTGAGATGAATGATCAGCTGACTGCCCTTGAGCAGATAAACTTGTTTAATCATATATTTTATGAGGTACATGGTTTTTCGGGCAATTCGCAGCAGTATCACGCGCCATCCAATTCATTTTTAAGTCAGGTGTTAGACACCCGTAAAGGGAATCCCCTGTCGTTAGGCGTTTTGTATATGCTAATTGCACAAAGCCTTGATATGCCCATTTTTGGTGTAAATATGCCGGAGCATTTCATCCTGGTATATACCGATACCCGTATAGACGCGGAACACGAATGGGGCATTCAGGAGGGCTTGTTTTACATTAATGCGTTTAGCAAAGGCACCTTATATTCAAAACAGGAAGTGGTACAGTTTATTCAACATCTGGGGTATGACCCCAAACCAATGTATTTCAAACCTTGCAGCAACGAAGATATTGTGCGCAGGATGCTGAATAATCTTATTGTTGCCTATAGCAGGGAAGGAGAAGATTACCGGGTACATGAGGTCAGAACCTTACAGTCATTATTTAGTGTCAGTCCATAATGTCCGATATCTGCGTTTTGCTCGTCCGAAAATTGCCCATCCCGAGTTATCAGGGCTCCGCATTTTCGTACTTCGTAAGCCTTGAACTCGAACATGCTGATTCAGCCCCCCGATTTTATCGACAGATTGTAATTATTTCACCAGGGCATCTTTGATAAGGGCAAGCGGAAATTTGTCCTGCAGCCCTTCCTGGTCTAACGTTTTGAAGACAGCCTCTGTGCTGATGACACCGGTTTTCAGCGCATAATACAGGATAGCGTACAGGGCGGCGTATTTGGCTCCAACCATTCGAAAATCTCTTTCAACGATTTCTGCTTTTGTGATGGGCTTTTCCAGGCTGGTATCAATAATCAGCATGCCGTTTTGCATCTGTTTGATACGTTGTTTGGCATATGCCAGTCCATCTTCAGATGTGATGATGGCAATATCAGGTTGTGTGATCCCATGAAAAAAAATGTGTTTATCGGATAGATTGACCTCCGCAGCTGAAAAACCAACACCCACTGTTACAGGATAGCTCCCTTTCTGGGTAACTGAGAGTCCGGAACGCATAGATGCCTTGCTGAGTATAGTGGCAGCCAGTTGTATGCCTTCACCTGCAGAGCCACTGATCAGAATGGTTGTTTTTTGTTTGAGATAGTGCGTGAATTCTTTTTTTATCAGGGGAGCTCTTTCAAACAGGTTGTTTGTCTTTTTTGTTACAGGCATCTCAAATTTGTCGCGTCTGTTGATCCACTCTCCGGGTTTTCTCCCGGAGCTTTCTGCTATTTCTCCAAGTTTTCTTTTTGGATTCAGCTTCATACCAAAACCCGGACAGATTTCAATCACTTCAGCCAGAGAGAATCCCTTGGTGCCAATGGCCACGGCAAGCTTATCGGAAATGTCGCCAATTCCCAGGATACGGCAAGCATAGCTGCTACCAGCGCTTTGCAAAAGGCCACATAGGTCATATCCTCCAAAGGGGTTGCCATCGTATGACGTGGTAGTCCGAAACCCATACGGCGTGAGGCCACTTGTTTGACCACCTGTCATCCCATAGAGCATATTATTATGAACCATTACGGTCATGTTCAGATTCAGGCGTGCTGCCTCCAATATATGCTGAAGTCCGATCGTAGCGCCACCATCGCCAATAAAAACAATTATCTTCTTGTCGGGATGATTCAATCCTAAGGCGATACCAGCTCCGAGGGCCACTGATCTGCCATGCAATCCGTGTACAGTATGGGTGTTAAGGCATTTGTCGATGATGCCATGGCAGCCAATATCAGTTACGATGATGACATCCAGTGCTTTGTAGTTAAGCTTTTCGAGAGCCTTGGTGGTATGTTTTGCAATCAGGTCGTGGCCGCAACCTTTACAATAGGGCAGGCTGTCGGTATTTAATAGGTTGGTGCTCATAAGTATACCTCCTCAACAATTTGCTCGGGGGTGATCATCTTAGCAATACTGCCAATGCATGTAACATGGTCAGGAATAGATTGACCGAAAAGAATACGTCCGAACTGGTTATTGATTGACTCTTCTGCAATAATGACTTTTTGGTATTCAAGACATTTCGTAAGATATATGTCTTGCACAGGGAGCATTGTTTGAGGGATCAGTAGGGATACCTTTTTTTTCTTTTCCCTTAGTTGGCTGGTGGCAGACCTTGCGGCTGAGGCCGAGATGCCATAGGCCACCAACAGGGTGTTTGCATCTTCCTGCTCATCCAGGATGTAATATTGAAACTCCTGCATCCTCTTCGTTATTTTCTCTTCCAGCCTGATTGTGTTGTCTATAGCCTCTTTTGTGGAGTGCTGCAGAATTCCAGCCTGATCGTGGGTGGATGCATTAAAGCGCACCTGGTGCTTGTTTTGGCCCACGGGTATAAAATCCGGAACCAGATTTGTTGCAGCATATGGCTTATACTTCTGAGCAGACTGGTATTCCTTTCTAACGACCGGTGAGATGTCAGAAAGATTCTTCATGTTGAAGCTTCGATGGGTCATCACTTCTTCTTTCGAGGTGAGCAGGATGACAGGTGTTCTCAGTGTGATGGCGATTTCTGCCGATTTCGCTGCCAATACCCAGCAGTCTTCAAAGTCGGATGTTGCAAGTACTGGTATGGGATGTCCGCCGGATATGATTCCATTTAGCAGGAGAAGGTCGCCTTGTGCTCCACAAGTGGCAGTTCCTGTGGCTGGCCCGAGTCGTTGCACCAGTATAATGACCATTGGTAGTTCCATCATGTAGGCCATATTGACAGATTCTGTCATCAACGCAAAGCCCGGGAATGAAGTGGCTGTTACAGGAAGTTTGCCAGTCATGGAAAGTCCTGACATCCATTGCAATGTGGTGATTTCATCAGGTGCTGACAGCATCAGTTCCATGCGTTGACTTCCATACTGATAGAGCAGGTTGGCCGGGGTTATTGGATATCCGATGAATGCATCGGCACC
Source organism: Bacteroidales bacterium (assembly GCA_007128045.1). Taxonomy (GTDB): domain Bacteria; phylum Bacteroidota; class Bacteroidia; order Bacteroidales; family UBA7960; genus SKYG01. Next base: position 3,974 of record SKYG01000174.1, read on the forward strand.
TGCCCGCGCCAGTGCTTCTATGATCAGACATGACCCATCAGTCAAAACAATAGAGTCTTTATTTTTTTTGTGCATATACTACTCCTTTATGGATAAGATGATGTATAGTTCGATCGTCAAAATTGAGCCATTCATGAAGGATGGTAAGGGTATGTTCGCCATACCGTGGCGGCCGGTCCGGATACCAACTTTCATTAGAATCCCCACTGGAAAAGGCGATAGAGCGCACACCTTTAATCTCAGTGCCATCGGGGTAAGTGCCTTTGAGCAGCATATCTTTTGCTTCAGGTACTTCAAAGACTTCCTTCATATTGAATACACCGCCGGCAGGTATTCTTTTTTCCGACAGGATGTGTAATATCTCGTCGCGGTTGTATGAAGATATAAGGTCTTGAATGATTCTGTTGATCTCCTTTTTATGTATTACCCGATCCTGGTTCTTTGCAAACCGTGTATCTTCAGCCAGATCAGCTCTTCCTAATGTTATTATTAGTTCTTTATATTGTTTGTCGGTACCAGCTGCGAGCACAATCTCTTTATTGTCTTTGGTGTGGTAGATCGTTCCATATGGAACAATATTCGGATGGTCAGAACCCATTCTTTGAGGAATGGTTTTTCCGACAAGCCAATTGGAGGCCTGGTTTGCCAACGAGGCAACACCTGCCTTGAACAATGATGCTTCTATATATTTTCCTTTACCGGTCTTTTCCCGTTGCAGCAGGGAGAGCAGTATTGATTCTTTGAGTTGGTGGGCTGCCAGGACATCCATAAGTGCCACTGGCATTTTGGTTGGTTTTCCGCCGGGCTCTCCATTCATATATGTGAAACCGGTTTCGGCCTGTATGATCGCATCAAAACCAGCACGTGGGTTATGCAATCCATATCCCGTAATATGGGCATAGATGATGTTTGCATTGTGGCGCTTTATAGTTGGATAGTCGACACCAAGTTTCTCGGCATCTCCTGGCTTATAGCTTGCCAAAACGATATCACATGCTGCTGCCAGCTTATATATGATGTTCAGACCCTCCGGATCGCAAATATTTATTGCTATGGAATATTTTCCCCAGTTCACACTTGAGAAATAGCCAGATATGTCAGAGTCAGGTTCTTCTCCGGGCAACTTCCATTTGCGTGTGACGTCTCCTCCTGTGGTGTTGTTTTCAACCTTTATGACTGTAGCACCCAGTTCGGCGAAAAACATTCCGACGCTTGGTCCGGCAAGAACACTTGCCAGTTCAAGTACTTTCAAACCTTCCAATACCCTGTTGTGAGTTTTCCCTGACATACCTGATTTCTTAATTGTCTGTTTCCGATGGCAATTTTCTGGGTTTTCTTTTCCCGATTATGTTTCCGATAACGATAGAGATGATGGCTGCCCCAATGGCCATATAGGTGTCTTGAATGACTGTATAGCCCATATTCCTGGCTAAAATATTGAGGAGTACTGCGATGGTACCTCCAATGAATGCGATCCTGACGCCCTCTATCGTGATCCAACCTCTCTGATATATTCCCATCATAATCACAATAGCCCCAATGGCTCTTATCCCATACGAGATATAGGCTGTGTCCAGGATAGCACCTGTACCATAATACGCCAATGGTATGGTTAGTATGTTTACCAGGATAACCAGCTTCCTTGCTGTGGATATCAATTTTTTATCCAGGGCCGATTTGTTGATTAGTCCATGATATATGTCTTTGGTGGCAATGGTTACCACTGCAAAGTTAACTGGTCCGACGGTAGAAAGTATGGCTGCCAGGATACCTGCCAATGCGATACCGCCTAAAACAGGATGTATAAATTCGGGGGTGGTCATCAGTGTGGGCAGTACCATCTTCATCATTTGGGGGTCGGCCAGATAGGGAGCTGTTTCAAAGTATTTTCCGGTTTTTGCAATCAGCCCGAGCAGGGCCACCATAATTCCAAACGGGGCAATAATCAAAGAAGATAGGATGGCTGATGTCTTAGCAATAGCTGCTGAGCGGGCTGCAAAGATCGGTTGTATGGATGCCTGGCCGGCCATGCCACCCAGTACACCTCCCAATATCAGACTCCAGGCGTATGTCAGTCCGCCACTGAACGGATTGTAGAGGTTTTCCGGTGATCCCAGTATGACGAGCCGTTCGTGCAACGAGGCTAGCCCGTTCATGTCGCTGAGTCCTATTGCTGAGGCAATTCCAAGACCGATAAACATCACAATTACATGGATAATGCCGGTAATAGCCAGTGCATGCATGCCTCCGATATAGGTATACAAGGTAATAATCAGTGATGATACGACAACAGAGTGGAGCCATGGAACATCAAACATGGCTGATAATACGCTGGCGCATGTTTGGAGTTGGACGAATGCCAGGGTGATGTAGGCAAAGAGGAAAGCAATGGCTGAAATCGCCCTGGCCTTTTTCCCGAAAAGCTTTTCAAGCATCTCGCTAACTGTGTGTACATTGTTTTCCCGGTAATGTCTGGCTACGGTAAATCCGATAATGATCATGCCGATTGCGGTAGAGATGTTATATAGAATGGGTTGCATGGTGCCTGTTTGAAAGGCTTTTTCACTAACCCCAATGGTACTCATTCCTCCCAGCCATTCAGAGGCAACCACAACGGCACAAGCAACCACACCCAGGTTACGACCGGCAATGAGGTAATCAGCAGCCGATCGTCCAGCTATCTTTTTTGTCAATAACGAAATAAGTGTGATAAGCGCAAAGTAGGAGATGATAACCAGCAGGTATATATTCATCCGATAATCATTTTTATGCCTACGGAGACGTGCATGAGGTCATTGCAGGCGATACTGAAAATCAATAAACTACCACACTGTCGAACTGTTCGATGCGAATGGGTGCTGACAAAAATACGTAAATATACAGTTAGTATGGACTATTATGTGTATTAATTGTCGAAAAGTCTGAAGGTCGAAGGTCGAAGGTCGAAAGTCGTAGGTTAAATAATATTGCCGTTGTATGCGCTTCCGCCAATGTTGTTTCGGGTACTTCCTGTTACTGAGGAGAGGCAGTTGTTTTCTCCCCTCAGGTATAATACGCCAAGAAATGCAAATATCAATGCTTCCTTACATTCAATAATTTGCTTGTCGGCAATTACAATGGATACATTACGGGGTGATCTTTCACGAATTAATTGTATAAGAAAGTCATTGTAACAGCCTCCGCCTGTAAGCAAAGCCGATTGCTGTGGATCATCGCAGAAGGAACGTCCTATTTGAATAGCTATATGTTCGTAAAAGGTTCTTAGCGAATCAAAGAATTTGAGGTTGAATTCGTTGATAAGAGGCCAGATAAAATCATCTACCCATTCAGCACCAAGACTTTTTGCTCCTGTTTTGCTGTAATAGTCCAATGCATTCAGTTTGTTTAAGAGGGGTTGGTGAATACGCCCTTTGCTGGCCAGGCTTCCTGATGGGTCGTATTGAAGATATTGAGTGTGACCTGTATTATTGTTATTGTTTGATTGATCATCAATAATCTGTTGCTTTATGACCAGGCTGTTGATGACGAAATTCAGCTTTTTCAGCCGGGCGTCGCCTCCCACATACCGGAAATTGACCATCTGGATGTTATTCTTGGCAATAAA
>SKYG01000158.1 GCA_007128045.1 Bacteroidales bacterium
AAGAACCTCATCATCAATGGTTACCTCTTCAGCAGGTGAGAACTCCTTCACAAAATGTTTTGCAAGCATTACTATATCTCCGGGCCTTTCCCTTAGTGGGGGAATGCTGATGGGAAACACGTTGAGCCTATAAAACAGGTCTTCTCTGAACTTTCCTTCAGCAACCATCTCTTTAAGGTCTTTTTTTGTAGAAGCGATAACCCTTACATCGACCTTGATGGTTTCGCCTCCTCCTACCCTTTCGATCTCACCTTCCTCGAGTGCCCTGAGCAGTTTTACCTGGAGGTCGAGTGGAATGTCGTCGATATCGTCAAGGTACAATGTCCCGTTATTGGCCATTTCAAACCGACCCGTTTTTGCATGGTCAGCACCGGTAAATGCGCCTTTTACATGACCAAACAACTCACTTTCGAACAGCTCCCTGGATAATATAGCACAACTGACCTTGATGAACGGCATCCTGCTTCTCTTGCTGTTAAAATGAATGATATTGGTGAGCAACTCTTTGCCCGTTCCGGTTTCACCAGTTATCAAAACAGTTGTTGGCTTGTCAGCAATGATCTTCACCAGCTCAAACACTTGATTTGTTTCATCGCTCCTGCCTACAAACGAAGAAAGATCAAACTTCTTACTCACCTGGCTTCGAAGTTGTTTGTTTTCATCTTTTACCGATTTAACCTCTTTGATCCTTTCAATGGTTATTAACAATTCATCTATTGAAAAGGGTTTGGCGATGTAATCATATGCCCCTTTTTTCATAGCCTCCACAGCCGTATCTACCGTAGCGTGCGCCGTCATCAACAGAAAAAATACGTCAGGCCTCTCCGATTTGATCTTAGACATAAACTCCAGACCATCCATGTCGGGCATTTTCAGGTCAGTAAGAATGATATCAACATTCGCATCCTCGTCGCGCAAATATTTCATGGCAGCCAGGGCAGAAGAAAACTCCCTGACCTGATGTCCGGATTCTCTCAGGTCATCGGCTGTGGTAACACGTATAAGCCGCTCATCATCAACAACAAAAATTTTCATCTGTTTATTTTTTTAATCCTTAGACTTTCGACTTTCGACCTTTGACCCCGTGAAAAATAATCATGCTCATGTGTGTCAAAGCGTTTGTCCGGGTATTTCATCTGTTTATAATGTTTATATTCTGGTCAGAAGGATGCCTGGGAAGCACCACAACAAATTTACTACCCTTCCCCGGAATGCTGTCAACCTGTATCTCTCCGCCATGGTCTTTGATGATCTGATAAGATACAGACAAGCCCAGGCCGGTGCCATCACCCACCTTCTTAGTGGTAAAGAAGGGGTCAAATATTTTCGCGATCAGTTGTTCATCCATACCCATCCCATTATCAGAGAAAATAATTTCACTTGTATTTTTATTATTCGCAACTTTTACCTCAATTAAACCAGTAAGCGCTGGATTGGTCTCCATCTTTTCTAAGATTGAATCAATGGCATTGATGATGATATTCAAAAACACCTGCTCCATGCGGTTTGGGGCTACATGCAGCTTAAAGGGGCATTCAGACTGGTCAATATGTATGTTGATTTTCTTTTTTTTGATGCGGTACTCAGCCAGCTTGACCGTTTTCTTGATGATATCACAGGCACAGACCGCTTCAAATTCATGGTGGCTCTTTCTGCTGAATGTAAGCAGGTCTTGAATTACTTGCTCAATCCGCCCCAGGGCTTCCTTCATCATTCCAACATATTCTTTTGTCTGTTCTATATCCTCCGGCCTCTTTGAGATACGGTTCAGGCCTATCCTCATACCTGCCAGTGGGTTATTGATTTCATGGGCTATCCCAGCGGTAAGCGTTCCAAGCGCTGCCATCTTTTCCGACTGCATCAACGACTGCTGAAGCTGATTTAAGGTATGGTGTGTTTGCTCAAGCCGCTCAAGCATGGTAACATAGTTTTCGTACAAAATATCAATCTCATCTTTTAGTCCGAATGTGCGGCGAACCCTGTAATACAGGTGAGTGGTAGACTTTTTAATATCCTTTAGTCCATCCTGAATGGTTTTTATATCTATCAGTGCCGACTGCCGGCTGAGTACTTCCAGCGGTGTGGCAATTACGTATGCAAAAAAGAGGGCTCCTGCCATCCCGAGAATAAAAAACAATCCCACCATAACCCAAAGCTTATGCATGGTAACAAACACCTTTTCCCTGATCTCAGACTCTAATATACCTACCCTGGCTATCCCAATACTTTTACTCATAGCCACCAGCGAAAAGTCTCTGATAACAGCGTCTCTGTTATGCATATCGCGAACCGTTCTGATACCTACGTCATCATTACCGTCAGGGGTGTTAAGCATGATTAATTCCCTTGGTACGCGCTGCTGAAAAGAATGGGCCAGGACTTCACCTGTTTCACTGACAATAAATGCATATACAATCGTGGTATCAATGGCCATGATCTCGTTGATCAACATGTTAAGTCCGGCAGGATCATCTGCAAGAATGTATGCAATAGATTGTTCGGCCAGTGCCCTTGTGATGAAGTATCCCCGCTTCTCAAACTCAGCATTTAATGCACTGTCGACGGATTCACGAACAAGAAAGCCATTCAGGGCGCCAAACAGCAATACTGTGAAGCCTATGCCGAGCGCAAACTTGGCAAACAGCGATAACTTAACTTTATACCGGTTCATAGATATTTTTTGCTTCCCTTAAACCGTGGTACAAGGAATCATTGCCCAGGATAAAGCGGTCGATAAGCAATTTATCCAATATTTCTTTGCCTGTACTTGTTTCATGCATATTCAGGAAAAAGGCTTGTATCTCTTCACGCAAGTCTCTTGGCATAAGCAATGAGTTCACTATAGGTGGGATGCCGTTATAACCCGACTTCTCGATGATCCGGATACGGCCCACATGGTCGGGGTGGTATTCAGACATATAATCAAAGATCAATCCGTTAACCGAAGCACCGTCAACCATATTCCGGGAAACCATTTGTATGGATACATCGTGCGACATAGAGAACTTAACCTCTCCAAAAAACTCATCGGCAGTTGTTTCCATATCCATTAACCTGCTGTCTATATATAGTTTACCTGTGAAACACAAGGGGTCACTATACGTAAAAGACTTTCCCTTAAAATCCTCAAACTGAAAAATATTATTGGCTTCATTGGTGATAATATACCCCCGATAATAAGGCAAGCCATTGACAACAGGTACCACGAGTAACTCCAAATGATCTGATCCAACGACATAAGCCCCCGAACAGATAAATGCCATATCCACAAGATTCTTAGAAAGCATATCATTTACCTCCTGGTAGGTCATGCTTTGCTTGAACTCTATCTTTCTGTTCAGCTGCTGTGATAAAAATTCAAATAGATCTTTATAATAACTAAAGCTTTCCCTGGGAGATATTACGGTAGCAATAGCTACCCTTAATGTAGCTTTTGAATCAGCATTTGTTTCAGAGTTTTCTTCTCCTTCCGAAGCAATGGAAAAATCAACTTCAACAGCATCCGGCTGTGAACGAAAACAACCGTTATTTATCAGGCTGAAAGCCATGATCAAAACTATTACAAATTGCCTATACATAATGTTTCAGACATTTTATGCAAATATACCAATGTTTTCAGTATCTGAATTAATTAGTGTCTGTCTCTAATTACAATGTAAGAAGAAAATCAATGTTCTCAAAGAATACCATAAGGAACTTTCGTAACTTTGACTGTTTGACTTTTGACTTTTATTGAGATCCCTCACTTGCGTTCGGGACTTCGCTTCGCTCCGCCTTCGACTTTTGACTTTCGACTTTTGACCTTCGACCAATTAACACCAGACATACATGGGGAATAATCAAAAAGACGTTTTATTTGGCAAAACCCTATCGCAGCTTGAAGCTATCGTAAAAGAACTGGGGATGCAAAAATATACCGCCAAACAAATCGCAAGTTGGCTGTACAGGCACCATGTTGAAAGCATAGAGCAGATGAACAATTTGTCTAAAGCAAATCGTGACAAGCTGTCAGCACTATTTGACATTGGAATATCCAATCCGGTCAGGATTCAGACCTCTGTTGATGGCACTAAGAAATACCTTTTTCGTTCGTTGAACGGGTCATTTATAGAAGCAGCCTACATCCCTGATAACCACAGGAGCACTTTATGCATCTCATCACAGGCCGGATGCCGGTTCGGTTGTATGTTTTGCATGACCGGGAAACAGGGGTTTCAGGGCCAACTAAGCACAGGAGATATTCTGAACCAGGTTCGCAGCATACCAGAGAGAGAACAGATAAGTAACATCGTTTATATGGGCATGGGTGAACCTTTCGACAACCCGGAGCCTGTGATGCAAAGCATTGAACTATTGACGTCAGACTATGGCTATGGGATGAGTCCGCGGCGTATCACCGTATCAACCATTGGCATCATCCCGGCCATGGAAGTGTTTCTGGAGCAAAGTTCCTGTCACCTGGCGGTAAGCCTGCACTCGCCTTTTGAAGAAGAAAGAAAAAGGATAATGCCGGTGGAGAATGCCCATAGCCTGGCAGAAGTACTCAATACCATCAAAAGCTTTTCTATTGACAGGCAGCGACGAATTTCTTTCGAGTACATTGTCTTCAAAGACCTGAATCATAGTGAACGGCATGTAAAGGCCCTGGCAAAAATTCTCAATGGCATACGCTGCCGGATCAACCTGTTACGCTATCATCCGGTTCCTGGTATTGAATTCGAATCCCCTTCAGACGAAGTAATGGAACGGTTCAAAGAAGCACTTGAAGGCAAAGGCATTATTACCACCATCAGACGATCCAGGGGACAGGACATTTCCGCTGCATGTGGGTTGCTCTCAACAAAAGAATACCGGAGTACTTAGCCTGCCTGTTAGTGAGCGCCAATTAAGGCTTCTAAACCGGTCATATGATCCCATGGTTGTTTATAAGGTGGTGTTTCTGCAGGCATCACCTTGGCAATCACCCCACCTGTCTCAATAAAATGAAGCGCCTGTTTCAATGATGCTTCTTCAGAATCTCCAAACATCAGAGAAAGGTCATCGCCTGCTGCGAAGTCAACAGGCAACCCGTCGAAATAGTCTCCTTCATCATCAGCATTTTTGATCTTGAACATGATCGGCACAAATGCGTATTCCTGATATGACCAGGCCTGCATACCCATGGGCTTTCCATATGTATTGTCCCCTACAACGTAAACAGGCATATAGGGTTTCAGATTATTTATAATGATTTCGCTTGCAGATGCAGTTTGTCTGGTGGCAATGGTTATCAGCCTATCAATATCAAGTTTCAGATCCACTTCAATAAATACCGTGCTAAAATTCTCAGATGTTTTATCTTCATTAAATTCATATTTGGAAAAAGTCTTACCAACTACTTTCTCCCCAGCAATCATACTGGCCAGCGTATTGGCTACAATATCCTGACCACCAGTATTATACCGAAGGTCCAGAATAAGCTCATTGATACCCTTTTCAAGAAAATAGGCAAAAGCGGATTCGAGCTCTATAAGGGTTGGTTCAGTAAAGCCCTGCAAAACCAGGTATCCGATATTGCCGGCTTGACGTTCAATTACTTCAGCATGCAATACATTGTTCATGGTTACCTCCTGCTTCTGCACGGTCATGTCAACCTTGCTGCCATCGGGTTTTCTAAAACGAAAACTATTGCTTACACCAACGGTATTCTGACCCAACATCTGATTTATATTGGCGCCAGCCTGAAGGTCGGTACCATTGATTGCCTCAAGCACCCAGCTTCTTCTAACCCCATTAGTATACATTTCAGTTTGTTGATATACAAATGTGATGCGCAACTCACCCTCATGATCCCATTTTGACCCAAAGCCATAGCCAACAAAGCGTGACTGTGAATAATATTCCTGCAATGCCCGCAGGCTGGTAATGTAACTCCACCGGTCAAGTGGTCTGTGCCTCAGGGCTTCGAGAAGCTCATAAGGAGATTCGTAATTGGCCAATTGCACGTCAGGCAGTTGATCATTCCAGTAATACCATTCTTTCATCAGATTATGAAAGGCAATGTTTTCATCCTTGATTTGTGGGCCCTCATCATCCTTTTTACACGATTGCAAAAATGCCGTGAAAAGGACTATGAGGATTAGTATTGGATAAATTTTTTTCATGTGTTTATTTTTTTCCCTTTGACCTTCGACCTTCGACCTTTGACCCCCATTAAAAACAATCATGCGTCTGTGTGTCAAAGTGTTTGTCATGGGTATTTCATCTGTTTATATAATTTGTCTGAAGGTCGAAAAGTCAATGCAGTAACGTGTTATACCAATAGAACGGATTTTTCAGTGATTTGTTGAGGAGAGGGATAATTATTGAATATCTTGCAGTGGTGGAATGGTAAAGCAGAACCGCGCACCTTTACCTGGCTCACTATCAACCCAGATTCTTCCATGATGGGCTTGCACAAATTCGCTGCAGAGCTTTAAACCAAGGCCAGTACCCGTTTCATGACCGCTGTCATTGGTTGTAACTTGCTCTGTGAAGATTGATGCAGCAAGCTTTTCAGATAATCCAACACCTGAATCTTCCACACAAAAAAACATGTTATCTTGCTCCATGCGTGCATCTATCTTTACTACAGTATCTTTTGACGAAAATTTGATGGCATTTGATAGCAGATTCCGGACTACAGAGGTGATCATATGTTCGTCGACCCGGACAGTGAGGCCTTCTTCAATATTTAAAACTATCTGGATTCCCTTCAGGCTTGACTGTGCATATAATTGCGAAAGAACATTTTCTGTCAGCTCTTTAATGACCAAATACTTAGGTTGAACCATCAAACGTTCCTTGTGCAAACGTGACCAGTCAAGTAAATTTAATAACATCTGATAGGTGGTTTCAGATGTCTCTTTAATGAGACGAACAATCTGTAGCTTTTCTTCGTCCGACAAATCCTCCCACTCTTCAATTAAAATTTCGGAAAATCCAAGCAGTGAATTAAAAGGACTTTTCAAATCATGGCTGATCACCGACATAAACCGGTCACGCGAGGAGATGGCGGTTTCAAGCTTTGCAGACTGATCTGTCAACTGTTTATTTCGCTCCTCAAGGTCTTTGCTCTGCTTTTCAATAATGATCTTTTGTTTGTAATTCTCATACACATTGCGCCAGATAATCCAGGATAGCAAAAATGCAAGAAAACATATTGCCAATCCATTTACCCTGATTGACAATAATATCTCAGGATTATCCTGGGTAATTGAAACCGCAAAGAAAAACAGGATAAAAGTGACTAGAAATAAAAATAGAGCTTGTTGTGGTTTTAATACAAACACCACTGCCAGGGCTATACAAAGAACAATAAGGGGTGTGATAGCGGCAGTGACGAGCTGGTCGAACGTAACAATCGACACTCCGGCAATGACTATCAGTAGAAGAAACACATAAAATATAATGTTGATGCCATTCTTTCGGGGCATCGCATACCGTTTATGCATATACACCGACACTCCAAGAGCTATTGATGCGATCGCTATTAGTGCATGGCCGGAAATGACGCCCAGCCTCCAGATGTATTCATTGGTTCCGGGCTCCCCCA
>SKYG01000308.1 GCA_007128045.1 Bacteroidales bacterium
CATCAAAACAGCGCTTGTTGTGCCAGGTCGTTACGACGAAAGATTACATTGGGATTACCAGACCGCCAACGTCATCGACTCAATGAGAATGTGCTGCGACATTGTCGGGCCATCCGGACTGATACTAGTGATGGAGCCACTAAATGGGCTGATAAACCATCCCGGATTGTTCCTTACCACCATTCCACAGGCATATATGATCTGCAAGGCTGTTGATCACCCAAGTTGCCGCATCGTGAATGATTTTTACCACCAACAGATCACCGAAGGCAACCTTATTCCCAACCTTGACATGGCATGGGAATACACCGCCGCCCTTCACTGCGGAGACCATCCCGGAAGAAGAGAGCCCGGCACTGGTGAAATAAACTACCTAAACCTGTTTAAGCATATCTACGACAAGGGATATGACGGAGTGATTTGCATGGAACATGGAAGAAGTATCCCTGGTATCGAAGGGGAGAAAGCCCTGATCGAGGCTTATCGCAAGGTGGATGCGTTTGTGTAGGGGGCGGGTTGTGGGTTGCGGGTTATGAGTTGCGGGTTGTGAGTTGCGGTTATACCTTAAACTTTCAACCTTAAACCTTAAACCGACTTTCAGACCTTCAAACTTTCAGACCTTCGACTAAATATTATTAAACTTTTAAACTTTTTTAAGTATATTTGCAACGTAAAACGAAAAAAACTTGCAGCATGTATTTATCCCTTAAATTTTTCAGGCATTTCCTTTTTGGTACGCCACACTGAGAATGGATTGGGATACCTGTGTTTGCAAGCCGTTCTCAGAAGTGAAGAGCGGCTTTTTTTGTGTAACAAAACAATTATTTGTTGAGATATCATGAAACACCCATGGCGAAGAGCCCAATTGTTCGGAAACAAACGATTTGGCACCTATGGGGATAATTATGGGCACTGGGTGAGATCCCGAACTTGCGTTCGCGACTTCGCTTCGCTCAGCTTTCAGACCTTCAGACTTTTTGACTTTTAGACAAATTATATCCATATGAAACATGATACTGCCCAAGGGGTTGGGCTATATGGTCCCGAAAATGAACATGATAGTTGCGGGATCGGATTCGTAGCAAGCATAAAAGGTCATAGATCACACGACATAGTACAACGTGGCCTTCAGGTGTTGCTGAATATGACACACCGTGGAGCAGAAAGCTCCGACAATGTTACCGGTGATGGTGCCGGACTTTTGGTACAGATTCCGCATGCCTTCTTTAAAAACATCTTGCCTTTCCTGCCTTCGGCCGGAGAATATGGAGCTGGAATACTATTCCTTCCTCCCAACCAGGCTGATCGTGATGCTTGTATAGACATTTTCGCAAAACTGGTTAAACAAGAAGGCCTGGAGATAATAGCCATCCGCGAGTTGCCCGTAAAGAACGATGTGCTGGGTGAAATTGCCAAAAGTACTGAGCCGTACATGAAACAAGTTTTCATCTCAGGAAATTTCGAACAAGACGACCTGGAACGAAAGCTTTACGTAATCAGAAAGCTGGCAGAAAAACAGATCAGGGAATCCAACCTGGAGCAGAAGGACTTTTTCTACCTTCCCAGCTTATCGACAAAGATCATGATCTATAAGGGTATGTTCACACCCGAACAATTACAAGGTTATTACACCGATTTAAGTGATGAGTCCTTTCAAAGTGCCATTGCCCTTGTTCACTCACGTTTCAGCACCAACACCTTTCCAACATGGGATTTGGCACAACCCTTCCGTTATATTGCCCATAACGGGGAAATCAACACCATCAAAGGAAACAGGCTGTGGATGCAGACCAGGGAATCACTATTGAAAACCGACCTGTTCGGTAATGACCTGCAAAAGTTGTTTCCGATCATAGAACCCGGCAAGAGCGACTCTGCATCTCTCGACAATGTTCTGGAGTTTCTGGTATTGACAGGAAGGACACTGCCACATGCACTATCCATGATGGTACCTGAGTCTTTTAACGACAAAAACCCCATCCCACAAAGCCTGAAAGACTTTTATGAATACCATTCTACCATCATGGAACCCTGGGACGGGCCAGCCTCATTGCTTTTTTCTGATGGCCGATATGTGGGAGGAACCCTCGACCGCAATGGGCTGAGACCTTCACGGTATCTCATCACCAAAGACGATTTGATCGTTATGGGTAGCGAAACCGGTGTACAGTCATTCCCTGATGAGCAGATCAAAGAAAAAGGCAGACTCCGCCCAGGAAAAATATTACTGGTAGATACACAGCTTGGGGTGATCATCTCAGACGAAGAATTAAAACGTCAACTTACCAGAATGAATCCTTACGGTAACTGGCTCAAGGAAAACCGTTTGGAACTGGAAGATATTGAGGTAAAAGAGCGGGTAAGGTCAAGTATGGAGGAACACTATCAAACCTGGATAAAGGCCTTCGGATACTCCAAAGAAGATATCGACTTCATTATAAAGCCAATGGCGCTTGAGGCAAAAGAGCCTGTTGGGTCTATGGGGAACGATGCACCTCCTGCAATATTGTCAGATAAGCCGCAGCGCTTGTTCAATTATTTTAAGCAACAGTTTGCCCAAGTAACCAACCCACCTATCGATCCAATCCGCGAAGGCCTGGTCATGTCACTCACCAATTATATCGGGTCGGTAAGTAAAAACCTGCTGGAAGAGTCTTCCTCTCTTTGTAAACTCATCAAGTTCAGAAGTCCGATCATTACAAACACCGACCTTGGCAAGATCAAAGACCTCAAACACGCAGATTTCACCAACGCCACACTAAAGATGGTTTTCGACCCTTCCGGGGGTGAGACTGCCTTGAGAGACGCCCTTCGTAACTTATGCAAGCAGGCAGAAGAGGTGGTCGATAAACAAATCAATTACATCATACTCTCTGACCGTGATATTGACAAAGACCACGCACCCATACCGTCATTGCTGGCTGTGGCAACCGTACATCATCATCTGATCAAAACAAAAAAACGAATGCAGGTGGGTCTTGTGGTGGAGACAGCCGAACCCAGGGAGGTAATGCATTTTGCCTTGCTGTTAGGGTATGGCGCCAGTGTTATCAACCCTTATCTTGCCTTCGGAGTGTTAAGTAATCTGGTAAAGAAAGGTGAGATAAAGCTGGAGTACAGAAAAGCAAGGGAGAACTATATTAAAGCTGTTGACAATGGTATTCTGAAAGTTCTTTCAAAAATGGGTATCTCCACCCTGCGAAGCTACCACGGCGCACAGATATTTGAATGTCTCGGAATATCAGAGGAAGTCGTCAACAAGTATTTCAATGGTACAGCATCACGTATTGGAGGTATCGGACTTGAAGAAATTGCCAGGGAAGCTGCTATTCCTCACAAAAACGCATTCATAGACCCTTCAGAAAATGGTGGTTTTGTTCCGGCTACGGAAGGTGTCTATGCTTACCGCGTCAACGGAGAACACCATGCATGGAATCCTGAAAGCGTTTCTTTATTGCAATGGGCAACCCGTACCAACAACTATGACAAGTATAAGGAATATGCTGCCATTGTAAACGCTGAGAATCAAAAACCGGCATTCCTGCGTGGTTTCCTTCAGTATAAAAAGAATCCCATCCCAATAGAAGAAGTAGAACCTGTTGAGGCTATTCTAAAGCGCTTTGTCACAGGCGCCATGTCGTATGGCTCGATCAGCAAGGAAGCCCACGAAGCCCTCGCCATCACAATGAACAGGATCGGAGGAAGAAGTAACACCGGGGAAGGCGGTGAAGACCCTGAACGTTTCATTCCTTTACCTGATGGTTCGAGCAAAAGAAGCGCTATAAAACAGGTTGCTTCCGGAAGATTTGGGGTAACCACATCATATCTGGTCAATGCTGATGAGATACAGATAAAAGTTGCCCAGGGGGCTAAACCAGGGGAAGGCGGACAGCTGCCTGGTTTTAAGGTAAACAAGGTCATTGCAAAGCTTCGTAACTCGACACCAGGCATCACGTTAATATCACCCCCACCCCACCATGATATTTACTCTATCGAAGATCTGGCACAACTTATTTTCGACCTTAAATGCGTGAATCCCAGCGCCAATATCAGTGTAAAGCTGGTTGCAGAATATGGCGTGGGAACCATTGCAGCAGGGGTGGCAAAAGCAAAAGCCGACCTGATTACCATTTCCGGACTTGAGGGCGGGACAGGCGCCAGCCCGGTCAGCTCTATCAAACATGCCGGCATGCCCATTGAACTGGGTATTGCTGAGGCACACCAGACATTGGTGATGAACGACCTAAGGGGAAGGGTCAGGCTTCAGACAGACGGGCAACTTAAAACCGGTATGGATGTCGTGCTGATGGCTATGCTGGGTGCTGAAGAGTTTGGCTTTTCTACGGCCGCACTGATCACACTCGGATGTGTTATGATGAGAAAGTGCCATTTGAATACCTGCCCTGTGGGTGTAGCTACTCAGGATGAAGAACTCCGAAAGCGCTTTCTGGGAAAGGCCGACTTCGCAGAAAACTTCTTCCGGTTTGTCGCGCAGGATGTGCGCGAACTGCTGGCAGAAATAGGTGTTCGACGGTTTGAAGATATCATCGGCCGGTCAGACCTCCTGGAGCAAAGAACAGATATCGACCATTGGAAAGCCAGTAAAGTGGATATCTCCAGAATGATATTTACCCCGCCACAGGCAAAGCACAACCCACTAAGCTTCTGTCAACCCCAGGATCATAAGATAAACAAGGTGATGGGACATGAGCTTATCAAACTTTCCTCAAAGGCGATAAACAATAAAGAGAAAGTATGGCTCTCCAAACAGATTAAAAATACCGATCGCGCCGTAGGCGCTATGCTTTCAGGTGAGATCGTAAAGAAACACGGACAATCGTCATTACCTGATGATACAATTCATGCCCGCTTTTATGGTTCGGCCGGACAAAGTTTCGGAGCTTTCCTGACAAAAGGCGTCACTTTTGTACTGGAAGGCGATGCCAACGATTATCTTGGGAAAGGTTTGTCTGGTGGCAAGATTATCGTTGTACCACCAGCAAAAAGCACATTCGTTCCTGAAGATAATATCATCATCGGAAATACTGTATTGTATGGAGCCACTTCCGGTGAGCTATACGTAAGAGGTGTAACCGGAGAACGTTTTGCTGTTAGAAACAGCGGGGTGAACGCTGTAGTGGAAGGTGTTGGTGATCACGGTTGTGAATACATGACTGGTGGCCGGGTGGTCGTACTGGGCAGTACAGGAAGAAACTTTGCTGCCGGTATGAGCGGAGGTATCGCTTATGTGCTCGACAGAAAAGGAAATTTCGACTATTACTGCAACAAGGGACTGGTAGAGCTGGAACCTTTGGATGACATGAGCGACATTAACGAGCTTCAGCAAATGATAAACAACCATCTGATGTACACCAAAAGCAGGCTAGCAGAAGAGATACTGGTAAACTGGGACTTGTATGTCAGCAAGTTTGTAAAAGTCATACCTCTGGAATATAAAAAAGTATTACAAGAGTTAAAACTGGAACATATCAGAAAGAAATTGGAAATGACAGAAGATACACCACAATACCAGTATTGAGGTTGTGGGCTGTGGGATATAACCGCAGAGGGGCACTGTAGGGACAGGGCTTGACCTGTCCTAAAAGGGTTACCAGGTTCCCAGGTTACCAGGTTACCAGGTTCCCGGGTTAAGGGCCTGTCTCGAGCGCAGCGAGAGATCCCCTACAGATCAAGGGTTATCGGTTTGCGGGTTGCGGGTTCATAGCACCTGTCATCCCGATGAATCGTGATCCCCTACAGATCAAGGGTTACGGGATAACAAGGTTAAACATTAAACTAAAAAAAATGGGCGATCCAAAAGGATTTATAAAAATAGCACGTAAAGATAGTGGCAACCGTCCGCTTCACGAACGTATCAACGATTATGGTGAAGTTGAACAAACGCTGAATGACACCGACCGTCAGTTACAGGCGTCGAGATGCATGGACTGCGGTATACCATTTTGTCAGTGGGCTTGCCCGGTGATGAACAACATGCCTGAGTGGCAGGATGCCATGTATAAGGGAGACTGGAAACAGGCGATAGACCTGTTGCATGTGACAAACAATTTCCCGGAGTTCACAGGCAGAATCTGTCCGGCACCTTGCGAGGTGGGTTGTGTGTTGGCACTGCATGAAGAGCCGGTCACCATCAGGGAAAATGAGGCTGCCGTTACTGAAAAGGCCTTTCAGAAAGGTTTTATAACCCCAAAGCCACCGAAGGTACGTACCGGAAAAACCGTGGCTGTGATTGGCTCCGGTCCTGCCGGACTGGCATGTGCAGACCTTCTTAACAAAGCAGGACACTGGGTAACAGTGTTTGAGAAAGATGATGCAGCCGGGGGTCTTCTTAGATATGGCATACCAGATTTCAAGCTGGCTAAACATGTGATCGATCGCAGGCTGGATGTACTCCTGGCTGAGGGGTTATTCATCAAAACAAACACCCATGTTGGTGTAGACATATCGGCAGAAGAGTTACTCAATGGCTTCGATGTGGTTTGTCTGGCGGTAGGTGCCATGCAACCTCGCGACCTGCCTGTTGAAGGCCGTGATCTTCAAGGTGTTCATTTTGCCATGGAGTACCTAACACAGCAAAACAAGGTCGTAAACGGGGTCTCGTTCCCGGAAGAGGAAAGAATACATGCTAAAAATAAACATGTACTGGTTATTGGAGGGGGTGACACCGGCTCCGACTGTGTTGGCACCGCCAACCGGCACCGGGCACAGTCTATCACGCAGATAGAGATTCTGCCCAAGCCACCGCTGAAACGCGATCTCGATAACCCATGGCCCTATTGGGCAAAGGTGCTCAAATCATCCAGCTCACATGAAGAAGGGTGTCAGAGAAAATGGAACATCCTCACCAAGCGTTTTATTGGGGAGAACGGACAGGTAAAACAAGCTGAAGTCGCTGATGTTGAATGGGTAAAAAGTGATAAAGGTGGGATGGAGATGCGCGAAGTACCTGGCACGGTCAGAACCATCGATGCCGACCTGGTGCTGCTATCGATGGGATTCGTACATGCCGTTCACGTAGGTCTGCTCAACGACCTGGGTCTGGAATATGATCTTAGAGGCAACATCAAAACCAACGGCAATCATAAAACCACCAAAGCCAAAGTGTTTACAGCAGGCGATGCACTGTCAGGTGCCAGCCTCGTGGTCACCTCCATTGCCTCAGGCAGGAAGGCGGCGACGGCAATCATGGAATACCTGGGGGGATAAATTGTTGAGTTGTTGTAGGGACAGGACTGGGCCTGTCCATGTTGAATTGTTGATTTGTTGATTCGTTGATTTGTTGATCATGAACCAGATATTTCTTCCTTCAGTGCCTGCAGGTCATTGGGTATTGATACAAAATGCTCCTTCTTATCTTTGACTAGCTGCAGCTGCGGAGGCAGCGGTATCTCTCCTACCACACCTTCTATTGACTCCAAGAACTTTGCCGGATGGGCGGTCTCTAAAAACACCATATTCGTGGGATGGGCATGTGCTGACAAATACTGTTTTGCTCCCATGTATGCCACAGCGCCGTGGGGATCCATCATATACCC
>SKYG01000184.1 GCA_007128045.1 Bacteroidales bacterium
ATTGAAAAAGAAAAAACAAATGAAATTATTAGAAGGAAAAACCGCACTGATTACCGGAGGAGCACGGGGCATTGGAAAAGCCATTGCTGTTGCTTTCGCCCAACATGGAGCAAATATTGCATTTTCTGACCTTATCTATGATGAACAGGCTACTGCCCTTGAACAAGAGCTGACATCACTTGGAGTAAGGGCAAAAGGTTATGCTTCCGATGCCAGCAACCTGGCGGCAGCAGAACAACTAGCCGAAGCAGTGGCCGAAGAATTTGGCCGGATCGATATATTGGTCAACAACGCAGGTATTACCCGCGACACCCTGCTCATGCGAATGACAGAAGAGCAGTGGGACTTGGTTATCAAGGTAAACCTTAAATCTGTTTTCAACCTGACCAAGGCGGTACAAAAATTTATGCTAAAACAGCGTAATGGTAGTATCATAAATATGAGTTCGGTAGTGGGCCTTGGCGGGAATGCAGGACAGGCAAATTATGCTGCATCAAAAGCCGGGATGATCGGTTTCACCAAATCGATTGCCCAGGAAATGGGATCTCGCAATGTAAGGTGTAACGCTGTTGCCCCAGGCTTTATAGAAACTGATATGACCGCAGGACTGCCTGAAGATGTCAAAAAAGGATGGGCAGCACAAATACCTTTAAGACGGGCAGGCCTTCCGGAAGATGTTGCCAACACATGCGTTTTTCTGGCATCAGACCTTTCCGCTTATGTAACAGGTCAGGTTCTGGCCGTGTGTGGAGGCATGACCAAATAATTTCATACATGCTTTGGGAAGCATGTCCACGATATCCCGTGCCATGATCCCTTCAGCCCCTCTTCCTTTTGCAGCCAGATCACCTGCTGATCCATGCAGAAATACACCTATCATGACGCTTTTTACCGGCCCATAGTTCTTGGCCATCCAACCAAGAATTACACCTGTGAGCACATCACCACTACCACCTTTAGCCATACCCGGATTACCGGTAGGGTTGAAATAACATCGTCCGTCAGGCAACGCAACAGCAGTATAAGCACCTTTGAGAACAAGGATTACCTGAAACCTCCCGGCAAACCTTACCGCGTTCATCAATCGCTCATAGTCATTGGTTGTTTTACCCGTAAGTCGCTCAAATTCTTTGGGGTGAGGTGTCAACACAGAATTCTTTGGCAGAAAATCACACCAGGTTGGATTTTCCGCCAGAATATTGATCGCATCAGCATCTATAACGAGTGGGCAGGCAGCCTCCTGAATCAGTCTCTTGAACGCACGTTGCACAGTTTCTCCGGTACCCATTCCCGGACCAATCCCTATTGCATTATACGCATCCAGTCTGGGGATGCTGCTAATATAGTGAGTGTCATCATCTGTAATACACATGGCTTCTGGCAACACTGACTGAATGATTTGGTAGCCCGATGATGGCACAAACATAGTAAGCAGACCAGCACCACTTTTCAGACACGCACTGCCTGATAGTACGGCAGCACCCATTTTCCCGTAGCTTCCCGCCATAAGAAGGGCATGACCGTAATTGCCTTTATGGGAGAATCTCTTTCTGGGCCGATATAATTGCTTTAATGATTCATTATCCATAAGACGGAATGTAATATCATCGGCGTGTATACCATCTTCAAGAAGGCCAATATCGAGCACGTGCCAGCTACCTAAAAACTCATCATTTGACGGGAAGAAAAAAGATAATTTAGGATACTGAAATGTTAATGTGTAGTCAGCCTTGATAATTGAATGGCTGTCATTCTCACCATTATCTTCATCAAATAAACCAGTTGGCATATCAACCGATATTACAACAGCTCCGGAAGCATTGATATGCCAGATTACTTTGGCAATAAGCCCTTCAACCTTCCTGGTGATGCCATTGCCCAGAATTGCATCAACTACCAGGTCGTTCTGTTCAATTACCGGCATGGAATCTCCTTCTGCAAGCCTCTCGTAATGTAAATTTCTCAACCCTGACAATCGTTTTTCATTGATGACAAAGTCCGGAGAAGCTTTGGCTGCATGGCAGACCTTATACACTTGTACAGACTTGCCCCTACCTGCCAACATTCGTGCAATTGCCAGCCCATCGCCACCATTATTGCCCATCCCACAAAATACATGTATCCTGTTATAGGGCTTCATCCGCCTGCGAATCCATTCAGCACACTTAGCAGCTGCACGTTCCATTAAGTCTATGGATTTGACAGGCTCTTGTTCAATCGTATATGCATCAATTTTTTTGATCTGGGCGGAATTTAATATATTCATAGCTTAAAAATGAGTTGAGGAGTTGAGGAGTTTATGGTTAGTCTGAATAGAAAGCATGAATCATGCCGACTATCAATACAAAGTTATTATTTTTGTTATTGGTATCAAACCTATGGGTCACCCAACAAATAACCTGTTATACTGATGAATCGAATGGTAAAAAAGAATCCTGGCAAAATTATCATGCCAACTTCTTATAATCCTCCTTTGATTTATTTTGTCCTGATGTTATATCATAAGAACATTCAGATTGACATACATGAGACATACCCAAAACAAACATGGCGCAACAGGTGTCGAATCATGGCAGCAAATGGTATTTTGGATTTAAGCATTCCCATCGAAAAACCTGCTTATGAGCCCTCCGTTTCGGGTAATGTAAGAGTCAGTGACCATCTCCCCTGGCAACGAAATCACTGGCGAAGCATATATTCAGCCTACAGGAAATCTCCGTTTTTCATTCATTATGCCGATCTTTTTGAAGAGATATACCTCTTGTCCTTTTCAGGAAGGTTGATAGACTGGAACACCAGGCTATTAAAAAGCCTGATCTGCGAACTGAAATTGGATTGCAGCGTTTCCTTTACAAAGCAATTTATCAAGGAGCCATACGGGCTGGTCGATTACAGGTTACGCCTAACTCCTAAAAAGCTTTGGCATTCATTTAAATGGCCTGGATACCACCAGGTGTTTGGTGAGAGACATGGATTTGTTTCAAACCTGAGTATCGCAGACCTGATTTTCAACCTGGGGCCTGACAGTATGGACTATCTAAATGAATGTGTCCGGTTAAACGCACTTCAGCTAATCGAAGGATAGGCAATCCTCACATGAAACATATTCACAAGGCGTCGTTTAAAGAGTCTTTTTGTGATGTCAATATCTTTAAAGGTAATGGGTGCATGTATGAACTGCTGCTCCTCGATCTGGGTATCTATGATTTGATCAACTAGTTTATTTATTTGCTCTTCATCAGGTTGTACCAGGCTTCTGGAGGCAGCTTCAACAGAGTCGGCCATCATGACGACAGCCGTTTCTTTACTGAAAGGTTTAGGCCCAGGATATGTAAAATCGTTCTTTGAGGCTTTCATTTTGGGATTTTCTTTTATATGCTTGGTAAAGAAATACCTGGCTGTGGTTGTGCCATGATGGGTGCGGATAAAATCAATAATATACTCTGGCAGGTTATTTTTTCTGGCCATCTCGATGCCTTTAATAACATGATCAATTATAATCCCTGCACTTTCCTTATAGGTTAGCTCATCATGCGGGTTTACCCCTGAAGTTTGATTTTCAGTAAAGTAATGCGCATTGTCCATTTTACCTATATCATGATATAATGCACCCGTACGTGTTAATAATGCATTGCCACCTAAAGTAAATATTGCTTCTTCTGCAAGGTTTGCTACCTGTAATGAATGTTGAAACGTTCCCGCTGCGTTCATACTCAATTCCCGTAGCAATTTGTTGTTGGTATCAGAAAGTTCCAGTAATGAGAAGTCAGTAGGCAATCCAAATATACGTTCAAACAAAAATATTAACGGATAAGCAAATAAGGTCAGCAAGGCTGAACCAGACATATATACATAATCCAACCATTTCAGATCGGACAAACTTCCTCCATGGGCCAGGGTAAGACCGAGATATACTGCAGAGTAGGTAATAAATATCAATATCACGGTAAAGAACAATTGCGATCTGCGTCTGAGGCTCACCATACTAAGAATGGCGATGATACCAGCGATGAATTGAAGAAATACAAATTCGAAGCTTCTGGGAATTAAAAAACCTATGAGAATAATTGTATTTATATGTACATATAATGCCAGGCGATTGTCAAAAAATGCCCTAATTACCAAAGGTACAATGCATACAGGCAACAGATAAAGGAGGCTTGTATCATATTTTATTACCTGGCTGGTAATAGCTACCATGATCAGCAGTGTCAGCAAGATCAAAAGAATTCGTCGGTTGTCAAGAAAGATGTCTCTTTTAAAAACGTAAAGAAACAAAACAAGCACGATCATTGATATAGCCACAAGCAAGAACTGGCCAATATATAATGTATATTTGTTTGCAGACCTGCCTGTTATTTTCAGGTATTCAGCTTTAAATGATTCAATGATCCGGAATTTTTCCGGGCTTATAACCTCTCCTTTGGAAATAATTTTTTCTCCTTCCTGAACCATTCCACGGGATAATGGGATATCTTCAAGCTCAGCCTTCAGGGCTCGTTCAGAAAGCCCTTCATCATAATACACATTATGGGTCAATACATTGTCGAGTGCAGGTCTGAGAATCTCAGCCAGATCGGCATGTAAACTATCAAGGTGTTTACCGATGAATTGATAGGCCTGTGGAATAGAAAAAAAGTCATTTAATGATCTGGCTGCGGCCAGCCGGTCTTGTGTTAAAAATATTTCAAAATCTGACGGTTTATGTATGAAATCATCCTTGAGAAATATAATGCCACGTCGATAGACAGAATCAATTAGTTGTTTGCCGAGCAAGAGTGTGTTTTCCAGCTGGGCAGGCAGTCTGTTTCCTTTATAGATACTATCTACGGCCCTGAAAAAAGCGACCTCATAGGCCTCTGATTGATCTTGCACAACCTGTTTATCCATGTAAAAGAATGGTCTGAACTCGCGTTTAACCATCTCTCTTTCATGGTCCAATTCTTCCTGAGACTTTAAGATGGCAAAGTTAAATGGGGCAATAAGATCATCATAAGCCCATGGTCTGGCCTCTTGATACTCATAACCAAATCTGGGCATCCGGGGAAACAGTTGTACAATAATTACGATGGCCAGCAAAAAAAGTATTGCTTTGTAAAGCATTGACAGATTCCGCTGAAGCCATTGAATCAGATTGGTCATAACTATTTTATTGAACCATACGAATGTAGTAAAATAATTTCACAAACTATTTCATTCTTATTGTTCAGACGGTTTTTTTATCTAATTTTATAGTAGATTTAAGCAAAGCATTTATGGAATTTGGAGTTTGCACACTAAGTGTCGTTGCCGTACGCGAAAGGCCGGATCACAAATTTGAAATGGTCAGTCAGTTGTTATTTGGTGAGTTATTTGAGATATTGGAACAAAGAAATGGTTGGTATCACATCCGCATC
This sequence comes from Bacteroidales bacterium, assembly GCA_007128045.1. Taxonomy (GTDB): domain Bacteria; phylum Bacteroidota; class Bacteroidia; order Bacteroidales; family UBA7960; genus SKYG01. The sequence continues at coordinate 5,397 of SKYG01000184.1, forward strand.
ATTCATGACAGTTACCAGGGCTGGGTTTCAGTAGATCAGGTTGAGACCCTGGAGTTTGATGAATACCAGGCATTAAAAAATCAAATATCTACAGTTACAGGAGATTTACTGTCTTTTATTCAGGATAAGACGCAGCAAACAAGCTTTCCCATAAGCGCCGGATGTTCAGTATATTTTCCTCAGGATGGCAATATATCATTAGGGGGCAGGGTTTTTCATTATCCAGGTCAGCTTCTGGATTTATCCAAACCTCAACCCGAACTGATCACCAATCATGCACTTATGTTTCTAAACACCCCTTATTTATGGGGTGGGAGATCCGTTTTTGGTATGGATTGCTCGGGATTTGTTCAACTGGCATACAAAATGGGTGGGATCAAAATCCCCAGAGATGCTGCTGTACAGGCCAACCAGGGAGAAACCATTCATCTGATACATGAAACCAATCCCGGTGATCTCTTATTTTTTGATAATCAGGAAGGCGACATCAATCATGTTGGCATACTGCTTCAGGAAGGCTATATTATACACGCCCATGGCAAGGTGCGCATCGATATGATCGATCACAACGGAATTTACAGTAAAGAAAAAAACAGATACACACATAAGCTGCGATTAATGCGTAGAATTACTTCCGGATAGTAAGGTTTTTTCGTACCTTTGCCCGCCTAATTAGTTTTTCAAAACAATGATTAAGATAAGTTTACCTGATCAATCAGTCAGGGAATACCCACAAGGTGTTACCGGGTTGGATATAGCCAAAAGTATTTCTGAAGGTTTGGCGAGAAATGTACTATCAATATCTGTTAATGGAGAGATCCGTGATCTTCACAGACCCATCCATGAAGATGCAGCAATAAAACTACATACCTGGAACGATACAGAAGGTAAGTCGACTATGTGGCATTCTTCTGCCCACCTGATGGCCAGCGCCATTGAAGCTCTTTATCCAGGCACTAAATTTGGTATTGGCCCGGATGTTGAAAATGGTTTTTATTACGATATAGACCTGGGAGAAAAAACCATCTCTAGCAACGATTTCGAAAAAATCGAAAAAAAGATGGTGGAGCTGGCCAGGGGAAAAATGCCTTTTGTAAGGAAAGAAGTTCCTAAAAAAGAAGCACTGGCGTATTATACCAAAAAGGGCGATGAGTATAAGGTAGACCTGATCAATGATCTTGAAGATGGCACCATTAGCTTCTATGAGTCAGGAGATTTCACCGACTTGTGCAGGGGGCCTCACCTTCCTGATACAAGTCAGATAAAAGCTGTGAAGCTATTGGCAATAGCCGGCGCTTACTGGCGGGGCGATGAAAGCCGGAAACAGCTTACAAGGGTTTATGGCATAGCATTCCCAAAACAAAAAGAGCTCGATGAATACCTTGCGATGCTTGAGGAAGCAAAAAAACGCGATCACCGAAAAATTGGACGAGAGCTGGAACTGTTTGCTTTTTCAGCCCGCGTAGGTCAGGGCCTGCCTCTTTGGCTTCCCAAAGGAGCCGAATTACGTGAAAACCTGGAAAAATTCCTTAAGAATGTCCAAAGAAAAGCTGGCTACCAACCTGTTATAACACCACATATAGGCAATAAAAATCTGTACATTACAAGCGGTCATTATGAAAAGTATGGAGCAGATTCTTTTCGTCCGATTACAACACCAGCGGAGGGCGAAGAGTTTTTTCTCAAACCAATGAATTGCCCGCATCATTGTGAGATTTACAAAATAAAGCAGTATTCTTATAAGGATCTTCCCGTCAGATTTGCTGAGTTTGGCACTGTATATCGCTATGAACAAAGCGGAGAACTGCATGGCCTGACCAGGGTGCGTGGGTTCACACAAGATGATGCCCACATTTTTTGTCGCCCGGATCAGGTGAAAGAAGAATTTACAAAAGTAATAGATATTGTCCTATTCATATTTAAAGCGTTGGATTTCCAGGATTACAGCGTGCAGATTTCTTTAAGGGATTCTGAGAATATGGATAAATATATCGGCAGCGAAGAGAACTGGGATAAGGCAGAACAATCCATTATTGAAGCCACCAGGGAAAAAGGACTGGAAGCGACCGTAGAGCTTGGAGAAGCTGCATTTTATGGGCCCAAACTCGACTTTATGGTAAAAGATGCTTTGGGAAGAAAATGGCAGTTG